>JBFMAJ010000032.1:0-12575 GCA_040755775.1 Nitrospirota bacterium | reverse complement strand
CGACCGCGGGCAAGAGAAGGGCGCCGCCATCGCCGGCCGGACGTCCCGGCCGACCTTGAGCCTTTGGCGAGAAGAAAGCGCCAATCCGTTCGCCGTGAGCGGAGGCGTGGAACGGCTGCTGATCGCGGAAGGCGTACTCGGCCTGGAGCTGCAGTTTTACGCCGACGGCGCCTGGACGGAAACGTGGGACGCGTCGGACACGCGCCGGCTGCCGGAGCTGGTTGAAGTGGCGCTGACGTTTGAGGGCGGGGGCGGCCGCGAAGAGACCTATCGCACCGTGATTGCGCTTCCCCCCATGGAGTCCTGATGCCGCGGCGGACGATCGGCGTGGAATTAGGGTCGGACGCGATCCGGTTGGTCCGCATTGCGGGCGGCTGGCGCCAATTTCAGGTGGACGGCTGGCAGGTGCGCCCGTTGCCGCCGGCCCACCAAGTGGATCATCGCTCGGCGGCCGTTCAGGCGCTGCGCGAGCTGGCGGCGGCCGGCTGGTTCAAGGCGGATCAGGTGGTCTTGTCGCTGCCCGGCGACCAGGTGGCCAGCCGCGTGGTCACCGTGCCATTTCGGGAAGTCCAGAAGATCCGGCAAATCCTCGCCTATGAGGTGGAGTCGTTGCTGCCGTTTGAGCTCGATGAAGTGGTCGTCGGCTCGGCCGCCATTCACCCGCTGGAGACGCGTTCAGAGACCGGCGCCCGTCCGTCGGGCGGGGGCAGCCGGGTGCTGGCCGTGGCGCTGACCAAAGCGCGGCTGCGTCAGGTACTGGAGTTGTTGGAGGAGGCCGGCGTCGATCCGTCGGCCATTGAGATCGGCCCGATCGGGTTGGCCCGATTTGCCCGCGCGCTTTTGCCGGCGCCGGCCGCGGACGCCGGCGGGCCGGCCTTGGCGGTGATCGAGCTGGGCCAGAGCGGCACGACGGTCGCGTTTTGCCGCAACGGGCAACTGGCGCAGTTCCGAACGATTTCCCGTCGAGCCGGTCATTCCCAGGCGGATGACGATGCGCTGGTCGCCGAGCTGAAGCGGGCGACCCATTTCTATGAGCTGGATGAGCGGTCCGCCGTCGAGCAGCTCATCCTGTGCGGCCCTCGCGCCGCAGAGTCGGCCGCGCTGGCCGGCCGCCTGGGCGAACAGCTGGGGGCGCAGCCGCTCGCGGTCGAGGCGGCTTGGCTGCGGCCCGGCGGTGCCGAGGAGGGAGCCCTGCTGCCGTTCGCGCAGGCGATCGGGGCGGCCTTGCGGCCGCCGGACGACCCCTGCAATTTTCGTCAGGCGGAATTCGTCTCGCCACGCGAGCGCACGCGCGCGCGCACCCGTTCGGTCGGCTTGGCGGCGGCCATCGCGGTGCTGGCGGTGTTGGGCGCGGCCAATCTCTTCGCCCATTACTACGTCAAAGAACAGGCCTATCAGACGCTGAAGGCGGATCAACGCGAATTGTTCGCCGAAGCATTTTCCGATGTTCGCGTGGTGGTCAACGAGCTGGAGCAGGCGAAGGGCGCCATGGAAGCGCTGAGCCGGCGCGCCGCCTTTTTGGGAGAAGGCGAGCCCAGCGCGCTGCTGGTGCTGGACCGGCTGACGGCGGGACTGGAACTGCTGCCCGAGCTGAAAGTGGAACGGCTGCACATCGTCGGCCATGTGGTGCGCTTCGAGGGGGAGGTCGCCTCGTTCGAGGCGGTCGATCGGGTCCGTGAGCTGCTCCGGCAGGTGCCGTCGTCCACCCAGGTGACGATCAGCGACGCCCGGATGAGCGCCGATCAGGAGCATGTCCGCTTCAGGGCCGAGCTGCTCTTTTCGTCCGATCATGCGGCGCCGGCCGGGTCCCAGTCCGCCGCGGGCCGGCCGCCGACGGCGGGGGGCGCGGAGGCGAAGGGATGAACGCGCTTCGGGATCTTTGGCGGCGCCTGTCCCGGCGCGAGCAGCGGATGCTCGCGGGAGGGGCGGCGGTCGTGGCGGCCATCCTGCTCTATCTGACGGCGATCGATCCGGTGCTGGCGCGCATGGGCGCGCTGGACCGGTTGATCCCGCAGAAGCGGCAGGAGCTGGAGCAATTGGCCCGCTTGCGCGAGGACTATCTGCAGCTTCAGCGCCGGATCGCCGTGTTGGACCGGCAGGTGCAATCGACGACGCCCGATTTTTCGCTCCTGGCGTTTTTGGAAGCGGTGGTTCAGGAACAGGTCGGCCGGCCCCATTTGGCCGGCATTCGGCCCCAGCCGGGCCTTCCGTTCGAAGGGTACGAGGAAACGGTCGTCGAGGTGCAGTTGGAGCGAGTTTCTTTAGGGCAGATCGTCGCGTTTCTGTCCGGACTGGAGCAGTCGCCCTACCGCTTGCGCACCAAACGGCTCGAAGTCAAAAGCCGGTTCAAGGCGGAAGAGCTGCTGGATGCCAAAATCGAGGTGGCCGCCTATCAGCGGCACGCCGCCGCAGCCGCTGGCGGGCAGTCCTAGAGGATTAATTTTTGACGGTTACCGTCAAGCCCGGCGCGCCGAACCAGAAATCAGCCGTTTGTTCGGCGCCGAGGCAGTCCGTAGGATCGCAGGCGTCTTCGATCTTGCCGTCCTTGGACTCGCCGTCGGTGTTTTCGGGATCGGCGCCCAACGGGCTGAGCAGATTGAACCGGGCATTCTCATTGGCGGTGGCGCCGTCGGTTTCATCGTAGAAGAACAAGCCGTTGGTGCCCGCGGTGAGCTCGATGGTGAAATTGGCGTCGGTATCCGAGTCCACGACGATCTCTTGATCCAGGCCAAGGTTGACAATCCCGTCCGTGTAGCCGGCGAATTGAGAAGCGGAAACTTGATACGGAGCGCCGGCATTGCAGGTATTCCTCACCGCGCAGAGGCTCCCGTCGGTGGGATCGATCCATTGCAGATCCGTTCCGTCGCCGCCGACGGGGTCATCGCCGGAACCGGGAACCGTGAAGTCGTCATCCGACATCAACAGATCCTGGGCCTGCACGCTCAGATCGGTCGCCGGCAGCGTTTCTGTAAAATCGGCCAGATAGACACGGAATCGCCGGGTATTGGCAGTGTTGACGCTGTAGACATCGACGGCCGCTTCATAGAACAAGACCTCCAGCACCAGCGTATCGTAGGTGCCGTCGCCCAGGTCGTCTCCATTCACGCTGATGTTGCGCTCGAGGCCTTCGTGCAGCCGGATGAAGCAGGGCGCTGAGGTGCAGGGATCGGTGTCATCCACGGTAAAGAGCGTAAAACTTTCTCCATTAGGGCCGGTCAACTTGGCGCTCTTCAGGCCCATGGCAAACCCTTTCAGCAGCACATTGGTCGCCAAGGAGGTGTTGTCGCTGGTTGTGTCGGGCCAGCCGTCCGTGCCGCCGTCGCCGGAGGTCAGGCTGGCGCCCGACAGGTTGAGCAGCGCATGCAGCAGCACGGTGGCTCCTTCCCCGCAGCCGCCCAGCGCGGGAATCAGCAGCGCCGGCAACAGCCATCGGAATCCACGGAATCGGGTTCGCACGGCGACAGAGTATAACAGGGGCCTCTTTGCGATGGCAAGGTCCGAGCGGGGCGCCGCGTTGGTGCTGGCGCTGCTGGTCGTGGCCCTGCTGATGACATTAGTGTTGGAATTTGATCGCGCCGTTCGCCTGGAGCATCGCGCGGCGGGCAATTACCGCGACGGCACGGCCGCCTTCTATCTGGCCCGGGCCGGCTTGGCGGTCGGACAATCCCTGCTGGAAGAGGACAGCCTGGCGGACACGCTGAACCCGACGCCCGCCGACGATCTGGAGGAGCCGTGGGCGATGGCCGGCGGCGAGGTGCCGCTGGGCCGGGGACAGGTGCGCGTGAGCATCGTTGATGAGGAGCGTTTTTTTCCGCTCAACGCGCTGACCGAACATCCCGATTGGGTCGTCGCCTTTCGCCGGTTGCTGCGCCTGCTGGACGCGGACGAACGGCTCGCCGACGCGATCGCCGACTGGATCGACGAGGATGAGAACGCGCGGGTGAACGGCGCGGAAAACGGCGACTACCAATCGCTCCCGACGCCCTATCAGCCGCGCAACGGGCCGATCGAAAGCCTGGACGAACTGCGCTTCATCAAGGGGATGACCGACGAGTTGTTTGGGCGCCTGGCCCCCCACGTGACCGCCGCGCCGGCGAACGGTTTCAAAATTAACCTCAACACGGCCGATCCCCTGGTGCTTCGCGCGCTCCACGACGACATGACCGCCGACCGCGTGGAGCGATTTATCGCGGAGCGGCCCATCGAGAGTCCCAGCGACATCAGCGCGATCCTCGGCAGCGCGGTGGCGGTGGTGGTGATGAGTCAATATGCCGGCTTGACCAGCCGCTATTTCACCATCGAGGCCGAAGGCATGGTCAACGGCATCGGCAAGCTGCTGACCATTCAAATCGAGCGCTCCACCACCGGGCAGAAACTCCGGTGGGTTCGGCTGCCGGCCTGACGTGGCTGCTCCCGGTTTTCCGCCGCCGTTTACCAGGTTATCCACAGGCAGTTAACAAGATATAGGACAGGAGATGAAAGGTTCACCCAGATCTTGTATTTTTCTCTTGACATCCCCGTGATTGTGGCGTACAAAAGGGAAGTTTCATAATTTTTCTCATGCTGATGGGAAGCCGCCACCTCTACAGTCCAGAAGGCCATTGGGTCGCATTTCTCGTGGGAGAGGATCTGTTCTGGCGCGACGGAGAGCGTTTAGGGTGGTTGCAGGCTTTTTCGGCCGGCGAGCCGCCCACGCGGTCCGGGGACTGGCGGGGAGGGGTGGTCAAAACGCGCGGCGGCACCGTGATCGGCATGGTGACGGATCGGGGCGTGATCGAATTGTGGCCGCAGGCGCTGAGCCAGGTGGAATCGCTGTCTCAGCAAGCGTAGCCCAGCTCCAAAAGACGACGTTTTTCAGGCAGTATCCCTCAGAGGCAATCTGATCATTGGAAGGAGGGCAGCGAGTGATGAGCGCCACGCCACCTGAAGCCTCTTATATGACGCCTTCAATAGAACGGACCGAGCCCGCGACGCACAGCTCCATTCCCGTCCGGCCGTCCGGAGTGCAACTGACGCGCCGGTGGAGCCGACCCGGCCGCCACCCCTTCGAGGAGGTTGCCTGGGAAGAGCGCCGGTCCGTGATTACGGATGAAAAGGGCAAGACGATCTTTGAGGCGCCGCGGGTGGAGGTGCCGGCCGACTGGTCCCAATTGGCCACCGATATCGCCGCGTCTAAGTATCTGCGCAAGGCCGGCGTGCCGGGCGCCGGTTGCGAAACCAGCGTGAAGCAATTGATCACCCGCGTGGCGAGCACCATCCGCGACGCGGGCGAGCGGCTCGGCGGCTATTTTGCGGCGCCCGAGGACGCCGATATTTTTGAAGCGGAGCTGACCGCGCTGCTGCTGCAGCAGCGCAGCGCGTTTAATTCCCCCGTGTGGTTCAATTGCGGCCTCTATCATCAGTACGGCATCGCCGGCAGCGGCGGCAATTGGTACTGGGATCCGCAATCGGACCGGATCGTCGAAAGCGCCAACGCCTACGAGCATCCGCAATCGTCCGCCTGCTTCATCCAATCGATCGGCGACGATTTGATGTCGATCTACGAATTGGTCAAAAATGAAGCGCGGATCTTCAAATACGGCTCGGGCAGCGGCACGAACTTTTCCCGCCTGCGCGGCAAGCAGGAAAAATTGTCGGGGGGCGGGACCTCCTCGGGCCTGATGTCGTTTCTGGAAGTCTTCGACCGGGCGGCCGGCTCGACCAAATCGGGCGGCACCACCCGGCGGGCGGCCAAGATGGTCTGCCTCGACATCGACCACCCGGAAATTCTCGATTTCATCGACTGGAAGATGCGCGAGGAGCGCAAGGCCAAGGCGCTGATCGCGGCCGGCTATCCGGCCGATTTCAACGGCGAAGCCTACCACACCGTCTCGGGGCAAAATTCCAACAATTCGGTGCGGGTGACCGACGACTTCATGCGCGCCGTGCTCGACGGCGCCGTCTGGCAGACGCGGCTGCGCACCACCGGCCAGCCCTGGGAGACCATTCCGGCGCGGGAGCTGTTCCGCCGGATCTCGCAGGCGGCCTGGCACTGCGCCGATCCGGGCCTGCAGTACGACACCACGATCAACGACTGGCACACCTGCGCCGAGACCGACCGGATCCATGCCTCCAACCCCTGCAGCGAGTATATGTTTTTGGACGACAGCGCCTGCAATCTGTCGTCGATCAACCTGGTGAAATTCCTGGATGACGACGGGCGGTTCGACATCGAGGGCTACCGGCACGCCTGCCGGATCATGATCCTGGCCCAGGAAATCCTGGTCGATTTCTCCTCCTATCCGACCAAGCGGATCGCGCAGAACAGCCACGATTACCGTCCGCTGGGATTGGGGTACGCGAACCTCGGCACCCTGCTGATGGTCCAGGGCGTGCCGTACGACAGCCCCGCGGCCGCGGCGACCGCCGCCGCGCTGACCGGCATCATGTGCGGCGCCGCCTACGGCATGTCGGCGGACATCGCCGCCCACAAAGGCCCCTTCCCCGGCTTTGCCAAAAACCGGGACTCGATGCTGCGCGTGATGCGCAAGCATCGCGCCGCGGCCTACGCCATCAATCCGGACGCCTGCCCGGCCGATCTGTTGGCCGCCGCGCGCGAGGAGTGGGATCAGGCGGTCGCCCTTGGCGAGCAGCACGGCTACCGGAACGCGCAGGCCACCGTCATCGCGCCGACCGGCACGATCGGCCTGCTCATGGATTGCGACACGACGGGCATCGAGCCCGATTTCGCCCTGGTCAAGTTCAAAAAACTGGCCGGCGGCGGCTATTTCAAAATCGTCAATCAATCGGTCCACCGGGCGCTGCGCACGCTGGGCTACGCGCCCGAGCAGATTCAGCGCATGATCGCCTACGCCTGCGGCACCGGCCGCTTGGCCGGCTCGCCGGTCATCCACGCCGAGTCGCTGGCGGCCCGCGGCGTCACGGCCGAGGATCTGGCGAAGATCGAAGCGCAGCTCCCGTCCGTCTTCGAGTTGGAGCACGCTTTCACCGTGGCGACGCTGAGCGACGCGTCGCTCCAGGCCTGCGGCGTGACCCGCGCGCAACTGGCCCAGCCGGGCTTTTCCTTTCTGCGCGCCCTGGGCTTCGCGGCCGAGGAGGTCCAGCGGGCCAGCGATGTGATCTGCGGCCGCATGACGCTGGAGGGCGCGCCCGACCTGGCGCCCGAGCATCTGCCCGTCTTCGATTGCGCCAACAAATGCGGCCGGTACGGCACCCGCTTCATCGCGCCGATGGGCCACATCCGGATGATGGCGGCGGTGCAGCCGTTCATCTCCGGCGCCATTTCCAAAACGGTCAATTTGCCCGCGGAAGCGACGGCCGACGAGATCGAGCAGATTTACCTGGAAGGCTGGCGGATGGGATTGAAGGCGGTCGCCCTCTACCGGGACGGCTCCAAATCCTCCCAGCCGCTGACGGCCGCCAACGGGCAGTCGGAAGCGAAAGAAATCGACGCCAAGAAGGCCGCCAAAAAGTCAGAAGAAGCGGCGGCGACCACGGTGGAGTACCGGCCGCTGCGGCGGCGGCTGCCCGACGAGCGCCAGGCAATCACGCACAAATTCAGCATCGACGGCCATGAGGGCTATCTGACCGTGGGCCTTTATGAAGACGGCTCGCCGGGCGAGATCTTCATCGTCGTGGCCAAGGAGGGCAGCACGATCTCCGGCCTGATGGACGCGTTTGCCACGGCGATCTCGCTGGCGTTACAATACGGCGTCCCGCTGGCCGATCTGGTCTTCAAATTCGCCCACATGCGATTTGAGCCGGCCGGGTTCACCAAGCATCCCCAGATCAAGATCGCCAAGTCGGTCATCGATTACATTTTCCGCTGGCTGGCGATCAAATTTCTGCCGGCCGAGCAGTTGCGCGACGTCGGCGTGATGCCGGAACCGCATGCCCCCGCCGCCAACGGCAATGGGAACGGCAAGAGCCATGAAAACGGCAACGGAACCCATGCGCACGGCCCGGCGAACGGCGCGGCGCTTCAAGCGCCGCCCATCGCCGGCGGCAGCGGATTGCCGTCAACGGAGGCGGCGATGATGCCGGCGATTTCCCGCGACCTGTTCGGCGACGCGCCGCCCTGCGATCTGTGCGGCGGCTTGATGGTGCGCAACGGCACCTGTTATAAGTGTCTTAACTGCGGCAGCACCAGCGGGTGCTCCTAATGGGTATTTATCCCGGTATTTTTGTTCCCGACCGTGTGCGCGCGGCGCTGCTCAAGCGCCACCTGACCCTCTACGGCGCCTGGTGCCCGAAATGCGGGCAAGAGGTGCTCGCCTCGGAGCTGCAAGTGGACCATGTGACCCCGGTGGCCAAGGGCGGGCCGAATGCGTTGCGCAATTTGGAAGTGATTTGCCGGTCGTGCAATCAGCAGAAGGGCCCCAGCGTCACCGACATCTTTCTCGGCCTCGGCCGAAACGGTTAGCCGTCCTCCGGCTACGGCAGTCCGCCTCCTGACCGCCCTCCTCCCCAACCCCGCCGCCTTGACAACTCTCCGTTCTGTGCTTCAATTAAGCCTGTAGTCGAGGAGCCCTGCCATGACTAAGCGCAAGAAGGCCAAGGCCCGCATTCTGTTGGTCGAGGACACCCGCGCCCAGGCGGATGAAATCCAGAAGCATTTGGAACTGCTGGGCTACGAAGTGTTCTGGGCCAAGGATGGCGTCAGCGGCCTGAAGATGATCAACAGCGAATCGCCGGACCTCGTCATTCTGGACGTGGTGCTGCCCGACATCGACGGCCATGAGGTCTGCCGCTGGATCAAAATGCAGGGGCGGGGCATTCCGGTCATCATGCTCACGGTCAAGGGCGACGTGGGGGACCGCGTGATGGGGCTGCATACCGGCGCCGATGATTATCTGCCCAAGCCCTTCTCCTGGGAAGAATTGAATGCGCGCATCTACGCCTGCTTGCGCACGCGCAATATTCAGGAAGAGCTGCGCAACAAAAATCTGCAGCTTGAAGAGCTGCTGCAGAAGGTCGAAAAGATGGCGGTCACCGACTCGCTGACCGGCCTCTTTAACCGCCGCCGCTTTCAGGAGTCACTGGAGAAGGAGTTTCACCGCTGCCACCGCTACAAAATTCCGCTGGGCTGCCTGCTGATCGATATTGACCATTTCAAGCTGGTCAACGACACGTATGGCCACCAGACGGGCGACGCGGTGCTGAGCGAGCTGGGCGGGATTTTGACGAGGACGTTCCGCGAAATCGACGTCGTCTCCCGCTACGGCGGCGAGGAGTTCGCGGTGCTGCTGCCCGAGACGGACAAACGCGCCGCCGCGCAAGCGGCCGGGCGGCTGATCAAGGCGGTTTCGACCCATCCCTTTACGGGCAAGGAGACGGCCCTGCACGTGACGGTCAGCGTGGGGTTGTCCGGCATTCCCGACGACTCGATTTCCGAGGCGGACCAACTGGTGCAGGGCGCCGACTTTGCGCTCTACCGGGCCAAGCAGGCGGGCCGCAACCGGGTCGAAGTCTGCGAAGTCTTCCAGCAGTACAAAGGCATCGGGGCCGAACGGTCCCGCTCGTCCTAGCGCCCCGCGGGCGCTTTGAGGCGCTCCGCCAGGACCCCGTCCAGGTTCATCAGCACCGACTTCCCCGACTGCTCCACCACGCCCCGGAACAGGCTTTCGTCGGCGTAGAGCTGCGCGACCGAGGTGCCCCGGTCGGCCGCCTCTTTCCAGGCAGCCGTGTCCCAGGCGGCGATGCAGGCTTTGGCCAGCAGCCGGCTGAGCGGCTTCGGATTGTAGATCATTTTGCGGATCTGCAGCGGATTCATCGAGAGCGGATTGTAGCCCTGGTACAGGTAGCCTTCCTCCAGCAGCCGCCGCTCAAAACCGGTGTGCGGCTGCACGCCGAGGAAAAAGAGCATGGGAAAGACCCGCGACTCGCCCATGATCGCGGCGATTTTTTTGTAGGACTGCACGCTCTCCATCAGCCCCGCTTCCGAGTCGCCGGGCGAGTTGAGCGAATAGTTCAGGATGAGCCGGCCGCCGAAGCCCGCCTCCTTCAGGTGGCGGCAGCCGTCGTACAATTTTTCCAGGCTGAAGCCCATGTGGAGCGAGTTGATCACCGCCTGCGAGCCGGAGGTGATCGACACTTCCAGGTCGCCCAGGCCCGAGCGGACCATCAGGTCGGCCAATTGGGGCGTGATCAAGCTGGTGCGGATGTAGCCAGACCACTCAATCTTCAGTTTCCGCCGGATGACTTCTTCCATGATCCCGATGCACTGGGGATAGGACTCGCCGCCGGTGAAAAATTGCGCGTCGGTGAACCAGAATTTCCGGCTGCCCCACCGGCGGTAAAACTGCTCCAGCTCGTCCACCACGGCGGCGGCCGGCCGGTAGCGGACCTTTTTCCCCTCGATGTAGGGATATTCGCAAAACTGGCAGTCGTAGGGGCAGCCGCGCTTGGTCTGAATGCCGATGAATTCGCCGTGGTAGGCCGCGTGCTGGGGAAAAATCGATTCGATATAAGGCAGATCGAGCGAGAGCCCCTCCAGCGGCAGATAGGCGCCTTTCGCGCCGTGCTGTGCGGCGCCGTTCTGTTTGACAATCACGCGCTCGTCGGCCAGCGGCCGCCCCTCCACCGCTTTGAGCACCGCCTCTTCCCCCTCGCCCAGCACGCCGACTGTGCCCGGCGGCAACCGGCCGATCAACTGATCGGCAAAGACGCTGAAGGCCCCGCCGCCGATCATGAGCCGGGCCGCTGGGCGCTTCCGGTGGACCTGCCAGGGGTAGGAGAGTGCCTCCCGGATGTTCTGATAGTAGCGCCAGAGATAGCCGAGGCCCTTGACCGAGGCGGTCAGTTTTTTGACCGGGTTGGGCGAGTAATAAAAATTGAAGGCATATTTGAGCGACGGATCGCCCTCGTGCGGCGCGAAAATTTGAATATCCCGCCAGGAAAAGCAGACCAGCTCCGGCTCATGCTCGGCCAACGCCGCCTCCAGCGCGGCCCGGCGCTGAGCGTGCGGAATGATCGATAAATCGAGCAGATGCTGGCGCACCTCGGGCCGGCGTGCGTGGATAAAGTTGGCCAGATAGGTCGGGCCGATGGGGTAAATTCGCTTGGCCGGCAGCCAGACGTAGAGAACCGAGCCGATCATGCGGTGGCTCCCACGGCTGCCGGCTGAGGCATGAAGGCGGTCGAGCGCGCCGGCGGCCTCACGCCGACATGGAGCGCCACGATGCCGCCGGACAGATTCGTGTAGCGCACCGACTCCAAGCCGGCCGCTTCAATCATCCGGGCCAGCCGTTCCTGGTCGGGAAATTCCCGGATCGACGCGGGCAGATAGCGATAGACGCCGGTCCGGTCGTGCGCCACCGCCGTGCCGATCCAGGGCAGCAGCGTATCGGAATAGAAATCATACAGGCGGCGCAGCCAGGCTGATGCCGGACGGGAAAATTCGAGGCAGACCAGCCGGCCGCCCGGCTTGAGTACCCGGCAAATTTCCGCAAAGGCCGCCGCCGGATGAACCACGTTGCGGATGCCGAAGGCGACGGTGACGGCGTCGAAGCTGCCGTCGGCAAATTGGATCGCCTCGGCGTGGCCACGAAGAAAGTGAACCTGACGCTGCAATCCCAGGCGCCTAGCCCGGGCGCGGCCGACGGCCAGCATGGCGTCGTTCAAATCGGACGCGACGACTGTGCCCATGCCACATAACTGGGCGGCCGCCAGAAAAGCCAGATCGCCCGTGCCGGCGCACAGATCGAGCAGCCGGCCGCCGGGGGCCAGCCCGGCCGCGGCCACGGCCGCCCGCTTCCAGCGATGGTGCAGGCCGAAGGAGAGCAGGCTGTTGTTCAGGTCATAGCGGGCGGCGATCGATGAGAACATCGCCTGGACCCGGTGTTCTTTATCGGGGAGAGTCATGCAACCAGTTTTAGGCCACCGGCTCCGGCTCGCCCTGCCAGAGCATGTCGTAGCCCAGCTCCTTGCTGTCGGCGCACATGTCGGCGACGGCGGAAAAGGCGGCATGGAAGGCCTGGTCGGCGTGGGAGCGCTCATGCTCCTCGAACGACTTCCAATAGGTGACGATCACGATGTGATCGTCGGCTCTTCTGATCGGATTCAGCGAGCCCTGGTCGGAGACGAAGCCGGAGAATTTAAAGACCTGGCCGGCCAAAAAGCCGCCCTTCTCGCCCCCGTACGTGTTTTTAACGACGTTGCACATTTCGCCGATCGCCAGCTCCACGTCATCCACGGTGACACCGGGCTTGAGCTTGAGCGTGTTGAAGAGCATTTTGGCGCCGAATGGCAGCGTAATGGGATTGAACATGGGACGGCTCCTCGGTGAACGTGGCCTGTTCCATTGCAGCACGCGGCGCTCGACGATGTCAAGTCGCGGCCTCCCACGCCAGGAGCGCTTTTTTGCGCGCGACGCCTCCCCCGTAGTTGCCGAAGGCGCCCGATTTGCGGATCACCCGGTGGCAGGGGATCAAGTACGAAATAGGATTCTGACCCACCGCCGTGCCGACCGCCCGGGTGGCGTTCGGCGCGCCGACCCGCCGGGCAATTTCTTGATACGACGCCACTCCGCCGGCCGGGATCGTCAGCAGCGCTTCCCAGACTTTGACTTGAAAGTT
>JBFMAJ010000031.1:0-12640 GCA_040755775.1 Nitrospirota bacterium | reverse complement strand
CTGTCGAAGCGATCGGCCACCAGAGAGAAGGATAAAAAGAGCAACACGCCGGCGCTGGATGAGTTCGGCCGCGACTTGACGCAACTGGCCGGCGAGGGCGCGCTTGATCCGGTGATCGGCCGGACGGACGAGATCGAGCGCGTGCTGCACATTTTGTGCCGCCGCACCAAAAACAACCCGGCCCTGATCGGCGAATCGGGCGTGGGCAAAACCGCCATTGTGGAAGGACTGGCCCAGCGGATCGTGCAGGGCGAGGTGCCCGACAATCTGCTGAACCGCCGGGTCGTCTCCTTGGATCTCGGCTCGTTGGTGGCCGGTACTAAATATCGGGGACAGTTTGAAGAGCGGCTGAAGGTCGTGATGAAGGAGATCGTCAACGCCGGCAACGTGATCATCTTCATTGACGAGCTGCACACGCTGGTGGGCGCCGGGGCCGCCGAGGGCTCCATCGACGCCTCCAACATGCTGAAGCCGGCGCTCTCCCGCGGCGAGATCCAGTGCATCGGCGCGACGACCCTGGACGAGTACCGCAAGCACATCGAGCGCGACGGCGCCCTGAAGCGGCGGTTTCAACCGATCTACGTGCAGCCGCCCAACATCGCCGAGGCGATCAAGATCGTCACGGGCCTGCGCGACCGCTACGAGGAGCACCACGGCGTCAAGATCAACGACGAGGCGCTGGAAGAGGCCGTCAAGCTGGCCGACCGGTACATCTCCGACCGCTTCCTGCCCGACAAGGCCGTCGACGTGATCGACGAAGCCGGCTCCCGGGCGAAGCTCCTGACCTATTCGCTGCCGGCCGAATTGCGCGCGATGGAGCAGGAGCTGAAAAAGATCTCCCGGGAAAAGGACGTGTCGATCCGCACCCAGAACTTCGAGGACGCCGTCAAACTGCGGGAAGAAGAAGAGCGGTTGAAGAAGCTGTTCGAAGAGTCCAAGCAGGAATGGAAGAAGCAGCAGGAGAAGCACCGGCCGGTCATCATGAAGGACGACATCGCCTACGTCGTCTCGAAGATGACGGGCATTCCCCTCTACAAGCTGGAAGAAGAGGAGTCCAAGAAGCTGCTGACGATGGAAGAGGAGCTGCACCGCCGGATCGTGGGGCAGGACGAAGGGCTCCACGCCGTGGCCCGGGCCATCCGCCGCTCCCGCGCCGGCTTGAAAGGCGAGCGGCGCCCGATCGGCTCCTTCATGTTCCTGGGGCCGACCGGCGTCGGCAAGACCGAGCTGGCCAGAGCCCTGGCGGAGCTGCTCTTCAACGATAAAGACGCGCTGATCCGGATCGACATGTCCGAGTACATGGAGCGGTTCAGCAGCTCTCGCCTCGTCGGCGCGCCTCCGGGCTACGTCGGCTACGAGGAGGGCGGCCAGCTGACCGAGCGGGTGCGGCGGCGTCCCTATTCCGTCGTCCTGTTCGACGAGATCGAGAAGGCGCATCCGGAGATTTTCAACATGCTGCTGCAGGTGCTGGACGACGGCATGCTGACGGACAGCCTGGGGCGCAAGGTCGACTTCAAAAACACCGTGCTGATCATGACCTCCAACGTCGGCGCCCGGCTGATCGACAAGGCGACGCCGCTGGGCTTCCACCGGGAAGTCTTCGGCGAGCAGGTCAAGGCGATGAAGGAAACGGTCATGGGCGAGTTGAAAAAGACGTTCAACCCGGAATTCCTGAACCGGCTGGACGAGGTCGTCGTCTTCCATCCCCTGACCAAGGAGCACCTGGTCAAGATCGTCGACATTCTGATCGGCGAAGTCAACGTCCGACTGGCGGAACAGGGGATTTATCTCGAGTTGGCGCCGGACGTGAAGCAATGGCTGATCAACGAAGGCTATCAGCCGACGTACGGCGCCCGTCCGATGCGCCGGTGCATCCAGCGGAACATCGAGGACCAGCTCTCCGAAGAGCTGCTCAAGGGGCGGTTCAAGGATGCGGGCAAAGACAAAGAGCTCAAGCGGGTCAAAGTCGTGTTGAAGGACAATTCGCCCGCCTTTGTTGAAGAAGAAGCGCTGGCGGAAGTCTGATCGCGCCGCGCGCACCGTCCGCACGCCGTCTGAATCCTCCGGCCGCGGGCGAGGGCCGAGATCTCCATGAGCCTGATTAACGAGGCCCTGAAAAAGGCCGCGCGCGAAACAGGCCCCGATGAAGACGCGCTCCAGCACGCCTATCCCCAAAAAATCTTTTTTATCGCCGGCCGCCCGCCCGGCCGCCGTCCGCTGACGATGGTTCTCGGCGGCGTGGCCGTCCTCGCCGGGCTAGCGGCCCTGGCGTGGCAGGCCGAGCCGGTTCGTCACTGGTTGCTGGGCATCACGGGCGAGCGCCCGGCGAGCCGGTCGGTGGCGACGGCGCCGCCCGTTCCGGAGAGCGTGGAGCCGAAGCCGCCGGCCGATGTCGTCCAACCGCCCCCGCCGGACCGGGCGGAAATCGAGCGGCGACTTCAGGCCGCGGTCGCCGCCTTCCGCAAAGGCGACTGGGAGCCGGCGCGGGCCGCGTTCGCCGCCGCCCTGGAGTTGGACCCGTCCCTTGCCGCCGCCCACAACGGCCTGGGCTTGATCGAGAAAGCGCGCGGCAATTCCGAGCAGGCCGAAAGCCACTACCTCGAGGCGATCCGGCTGGATTCCCGCTACGCGGAAGCCCATAACAATCTGGCGCTGCTCTACGATCAACGGGGCGAAACCGACCGGGCCATCGCCGAGTATTCGACGGCGCTGTCGTTGCGGCCGGAGTATCCGGAGGCGCGATTGAATTACGCCATCGCCCTGGAACGCAGCGGCCGGCGGGCCGAAGCGAAGCGCGAGTACCAGAAATTTCTTGCCGCCAATCCGCCGGAGCTGGCGGACGTGGCCGGCAAGGTCAAGGCTCACGTCGCCCAGTTTCCGTGAGACCGCCCCGGCCCGGTTTCCGAGTCATTGGATGATTCCCGCGCGCGATCGGACACCCTGGCACCGCCATGCATGTGCTCGGCATTGAAACGTCGTGCGATGAAACGGCCGTTGCCGTAGTGGACGACGGCGCGGCCGTTCGCGCCAATCTCCTGCTGTCCCAGGCGGCGTTGCATCATCAATACGGCGGCGTCGTGCCCGAGCTGGCCTCCCGTCGCCATCTGGACGTCGTCGTCCAGCTGACGCGGGACGCGCTGCGCCAGGCCGGCCTGTCGCGCGAGGCGATCGACGTCGTCGCCGTCACGTGCGGGCCGGGGTTGATCGGCGCCCTGGCGATCGGCGTGGCCTTCGCCAAGGGGCTGGCCTATGGGCTGGGCCGTCCGGTCGTGGGCGTCAACCATCTGGAAGGCCATCTGCTGTCCATCCTCTTGGAGCCGCCGCCGCCGCCGCCGCCGTTCATCGCCCTGGTGGCCTCCGGGGGGCACACCAATCTCTATCGCGTGGCCGGCATCGGATCGTATGAGCTGCTGGGCCGGACGAGGGACGACGCGGCCGGCGAAGCGTTTGACAAGGCCGCCAAGCTGCTGGGCCTGGGCTACCCCGGCGGGCCGATTCTGGACCGGTTGGCGGCCGACGGCGATCCGGACTGGGCGCATTTTCCCCGCGGCATGCAGGACCGGCCGACGTACGAGTTCAGCTTCAGCGGGTTGAAGACGGCGTTGGCGCGCCACCTTCAGCGCCATGGGCCGCCGACCTCGCGGACGCTGCCGCATCTGGCGGCCAGCTACCAGGCCGCCATCGTCGACGTGCTGGCGGCCAAGAGCCTGCGCGCCGTTGAAGACTGCGGGCTGGCCGATCTGGTCGTCGTCGGCGGCGTGGCCGCCAACCGGGCCTTGCGCCGGCGGTTGCAGGAGGACGGCGCGGCGCGCGGCCTTCGGATCCACCTGCCGTCGCCCCGGTACTGCACCGATAATGCGGCCATGATCGCCGCCGCCGGCTATTATCGCTGGCGAATGACCGGCGCCGATGTGCAGGGCGGCCTGCTGTTGGGGCCCTGGCTCGGCGACGACGCGGACGAGCTCGTGAACTTTCCCGGTGGGCGCTGATCCCGGCCGGCGAAGCTACGGTCTTCCCGGCAGGACCATTTCTTCGGAAGTCGGGGCAAAGCGCAGGCGGTGATCGTAAAGCCCGAAATGATGGATGGTCACATCCCACTGCGCGGCGATCGACAGGCGGCCGTCCGTCCGGGTGACGACGAAGTCCTCGGCCGTCAGCGGAAGCTCCCATGACCGGGCGATGATCGCCAATCGCTCGCGGATCTCCTCGTCCGGCAGAATGGCGGATTCTCTGGTTTGCTCGATCATCTGGTCCTTGAGCGCGCGATAGGCCATCCAGGGCGGGATGTAGGCGAACGCCAGATAGATGCCGCCGGCGATCAGCAGCAGGAAGACCAACGTGCCGAGCTTCACACCGCCGGCCTGAGCCTGCCGGCGGGACCGTGACGACGGCGTCATGCGCAGCCCCCGACGAGTTGTGAGACGCTTCCCTTATAGCACATTTCTGCCAAAAGCGACAGGCGCGCGGCCGTTTGGCTTGCATGCGACGGGACGGTGTGCTATGGTGGCCGGCTAAGTGTGGTGAACCGGACACTCACGCCGACTCCGCTGGATCACGCCAGGAACATCGCGGGTGGTTTGTTCGTCATGATGGTGTTGGGCGTTCCCCCGGCGGGTGAGGCGGCCGAGTTGCGGTTCGGCGGCGAATTCCGCGTCCGCGCATTTGACGTCAACAACTTCTTCGACGCGCGGTCGAGCGGCGGTTGCGGCACGCCGGCCGGCTCCTGCGACGATCATGAGCGTTTTCTCGATCAGCGGTTCCGGCTGACCACGTTGGTGCGCGCCGGCGCCGCCGCCGGCGTCGTGACGCTCGACGCGCTCAATACCTTCGGGGGAACGCGCGCGCCGTCCTCCCTGACGGGCCCGGGCGGGGGCGGCACCGGCGACGATCGGTTCGGGACGGGGGGCTTGGGCCGCAGCCGCAACGCGGTCGGCCTGCGCGAAGCCTATCTGCAGATCACTCCAGCGTGGGGCACCCTCTACGCCGGCCGCCACCGCATCGTGCTGGGGCACAGCATCGTGTTCGATGACGTGGCCGATGGCTTTACCGTCGTCGTGCCCGTGTGGCGGCTTTCTTTGAGCGCGTCGGCGCTGAAGATCGTGGAGAGCGATGCCCTCCCCCTCGCCGGCAGCGACACCGATCTCTACCTCGGCCATGCCGAATATCGTCCCGGTTCCGCGCACGCGTTCAGCCTCTATGCGGGCGCCTTGCGAGACCGTGGCCCGATGCTGCTGAACGGCCTGATCTACGGTCTTGTCGATGAGGCCGGCGCGCCCCAGGTGCCGGCCGGCACGCCCCTGGCCTCCGCCACGGGGGCTGTCTATCTCGTCGGCGTCACGTACGACGGGCAGGTGGGGCCGTCGACGTTTAATTTTGAATTCGACGCGCTGCGGGGCTTCATCGACAATGTGCCCGGCATCGACGGCACCGTGCCGCTGCTGGGCTTCGATCTGCTGGCCGCGCAGCACCTTGATCTGGGGCCGGTGATCGTGGGCCTGACCCTGGTCTATGCCTCCGGCTCCGGCCCCGACGATTTCGGCGAAACGGGCAGCGCGGGCACCGGCGTGAATCTAACTGATATTTCGCCAAATTTTGTGCTGGGCAATATTCTGGTCAACGGTGAACACGTGTCCGATCGGGATGGCTCTACCCTGAACATGGGCGGCTTTCGCGGCGGCATCAATCAGGGGGGGGCTGGTCTGTTTGCGGTGAAATTATCGGTGAACGGGAATCCGAGTCCAGCATTGAACCTTGAAGGCGCGGCGATTTACGCGAAGACGGTTGATCCGGTGATTCCGACACTGGTGAATCCAGGCGGGCCGGTCTGTTCGCTTGCCACACCGACCCTCGATGCCGGCTGTAAAGTGGACGATCGGCTGGGCTGGGAGCTGGATTTGAATGCCACATGGCGGGTGGACGAGAATTTGCAGTTTAGCGCGGGGGCCGGCGTGCTGATCGGAGACAACGCCTTTTCAGGACTCTACAACAACGATTTTACGAGCGTCGATACCGACCCCATCACGAAGTTGTTCTGGAAAGCAATCTATCGGTTTTAGGCGTGCGGCGATCACTCCCCCTGGCTTGAGCGAGCCGCTTCAGCGGCGAGCGGAAGACTTGCCGGCCTGCTCGGCGCCCAGCTCCTGGGGCAGGGCGAAGCTGACCTCTTCCTTGACCGCTTCGATCTCCTCGACGTCGGTCACCCCGAGCTTCCGGAAAAAGGCCAGCACGTCCTGCACGAGATATTCCGGCGCGGAGGCGCCGGCCGTGATGCCCACGCACTCCACGCCCTCCAGCCAGGCCGGATTGATCTGATCAACGTCATCGATCAGATAGGCCTTGGTGCCCAGGGCCTCGGCCACTTCCTTCAGCCGGTTGGAGTTGGAGCTGTTGTCCGAGCCGATCACCAGCAGCAATTGCGCCCGCTTGGCCATCTGCTTGACCGCCGTCTGCCGGTTTTGCGTCGCGTAACAGATATCCTCCCCGGCGGGCACCTTCATCGAAGGGAACCGCTGCTTGAGCACGTCGATCACGTCCTTCGTGTCGTCCACGCTGAGCGTGGTCTGCGTGATGACGGCCACTTTGGCGGGATCGGGCAGGTCCATCGTCTTCGCTTCGCCGGCCGAGCCGACCAGGCGGATATGCTGGGGCGCCTCGCCCATTGTGCCGATCACCTCGTCGTGCCCTTCATGGCCGACCAGAATGATGGTGCGGCCTTCCTTGGCGTAGCGGACCGCTTCGTGATGGACTTTGGTGACCAGCGGGCAGGTGGCGTCGATCACCTTGAGCTGGCGCGTCTGGGCCAGCGTCCAGACATCCGGGGAGACGCCGTGGGCGCTGAAGATCACGCGCGCGCCGTCCGGCACCTCGTCCAGCTCTTCCACGAAAATGGCGCCCTTGGCCCGCAATTCATCGACGACGTGCTTGTTGTGCACGATTTCCTTGCGCACGTAAACGGGGCCGGGGTAGAGCTTCAGCGCGATCTCAACCACGTCGATCGCCCGCTCCACGCCCGCGCAAAAACCCCGGGGCTTGGCCAGAATGAGCTTGCTCGGCGGCATGCGCGTTATGCTAGCCGTTGGACGGGGGGTCTGTCAAGCAAGGTTTGCCGCCTGGGTGAGGCGGTCATCGGAGCTTCAGGGTCAGGGCCACCATCCAGGGAGACGGTCAACAATGCGGCCCGCGCCTGCTCCCGATCCTGAAACGTGTGGTGCCACGTCCATTCGTTCTTGAGCTGTTCTATAATCGCCAACGTCGGCATGCGGCCCTCGACTACCGGAGTCCGGTGCACTACGAGGAGCAAGGTGTCTCTTAACCCAGTGTCCACGGAATCGGGGCTACCTCAACCTGACCCCAATCCGGACCCCTGACGAGCTTTTTGACCCGCCCGCCATCGCCGTCATAGACGAAGGTGGTGAGCACGCCATTGACCGTGGCGCTGCTGAGGCGATTCTGCGCATCCCAGGCATAGGTCTGAGTCACCCCGCTCTGGACATATTGGGTGAGATTGCCCGTGGGGCCATAGCTCATCGTCTCGGCCCCGCAGTCGGAGACGGCATGCACGTGGGCGCCGTTCGTATAGGCGCAGGCAACGTTCTCGGTCAGTGCCCCGGTAATCTCAAACGCATCGATGAGGCCGTTAATCGGATTATTGATCGTGCCGCTGCTGGTCGTGGTGATCCGCAGGGTGTGGCTGGTGTTGGGCAGGCCGCTGACCGAGTAGACGATCTGCTGGGCGCGGGCCAGCGGGCTGCTCAGATTGACGCTCTGGGCCGGGCCGCCATCGAGTGTCACCGTGGCGCTGCCGCCGGCGGGCAAAACCCCTTCCGGAGTCTAACTTTCGCGTTTTATCAGGTGCACACCTTGGGCTTGCAATGTTGACAGTATGTCGTGCATTGCCTCATCATCATAAAATACATCAATATGTAGTCCGATGTGAATACCGTTAAATTTGATCCGGTAATTCAAAATTTTACTGCCGCTGGAAATCTCAATTGGACCATCTAAAAATGGTGTAATTTCTTCTGGCTCTACTTTGCCCCTTGTAATAAGAATCTGTAGTGCATCTTTATCATGAAGTGTTGTGACCAAGAATTCCAATTGATCGAGATTAACCGACAACAAGTATTGGGATTCGGATAGCCCATACTCTTCGAGATTTACCCTTACTTTCTCCGGAGGACTCTTTTTTTGAGCTAGTACTTTATATTCGCGGTTTTTTATTTTTTTCTCAATTAGCGCATGCAAGTCTTCTCCCATAATTACTATATTTGTCTCCAGAATAACCGCAAAATCTTGATCGGTGCTCTTACGCAACAATTTTCTTATTATGTCATTCCAGATTCTAGAATATTGTTTTGCATCTAGAAAAAAACTTCTACTTGGCATCACTTTAATGGCCTTGAAATTTTGCCTGCTTTCAAGAGTAACAATCAGCTTCATATGCATCACCAATCGAATAAGTGTTTCTCACCCCATTTTATGGACTTAGTATAAGTTTCTCCTTGATAAGAATTCGGCTCGGCTCTTTCAATGTATTTAAGTTTTCCAAAGAACGTGGCCGCTTTGCTGCCAGCCTCACGATTATATGAGAAAATGTGTGTTTTAAACCACCTCGATTGAACGATCTTGCTAAGTACTCCGCTTGTTACTTTTGAAGAGGCCGCTGTCGGCGCGGGGAGTAATCCAAGAGATTCATCTACTACCGTTCCTGGTTGTAAAGGAACTATAAATCTGTTATCTGCCAACAAAAGAACCTCTGCATGATTCACTGTTGTAGACATCATTGTGGTTGCAGGCTTTCGAGAGAGTAAATCGGAAATCACATTAACTGCCGGTTGTACTAGCATCACAACACCCACCGCCATTGCGGCTTGGGCAGCCCCTTCGCTAAATTTTCCACCCATCCAATCGGCCGTCGCACCGCCGACTGCCGCGCTAGTTCCAACCTGGACTCCAGCGCGAACTAGAAAATTGGCCTTCTCTAACCCTAGCGAGTTTAAAGATCCAAAAGTCAGCCCTGACACTGCTCCAACGACCGCGCCGATGCCGACATTTGAACCAGTGATTGCAGCAGATACAGCCCCGGCAGCAGCTCCCCCGGTGACAGCTCCGCCAATTTCAGCCGCTATGGTCGCCGCCTGGGTGGCTGGTCCAATCCCTCCAGGTACAGAAGCCATCGTGATAAAATTGCCCGCAAGCTGACCAACTCCCGCAAAGACGGCACCAGACACCGCACCAACCAATGCTCCCTGGAGGATATTTCCACCGGTAATTGCCGCCGTGGTGGCACCGACAGCCGACCCGACTACCGCCCCAGCCGCCGCAGCCTTGGCCGCAGCGATAACGGCGGCCATAATGATCGCATCATCAATGCCAAACAGGTGCCCTGATGGATCGACATAGAGCACCGGGTTATTCCGCACATAGCTATACCGGTTCAGCGTCTGGGGGTCGGCAAAGTCCGGCACGATGCTATCCGGCGAGATAAACCGGTGCATCCCGGAGGCATAATAGCGGGCCTGGTAGAAGTCGAGGCCCGTGGAATCATCCCGCTCCTGGCCCGTGAATTTATGGTGCACGTCCACCGCGCCGGTGGAGGCTTTGATCTTGCCGTAGGGCTCATAGATCAACGCCTGCCCCAATGAGCCATCGGCCTTGGTGATCACCGTAGAGGAGCCCAAATGATCGGTGTGGTAGTAGTTGAGCTCCCCGGCGGAGGTGCGCATGGCAATCCGGTCATCGCCGGCAAAGATGTAGTGGGTGCAGGCGCCCGTCTGGGTGCACTCATAAAGCTGGCCGATGTAGATGGTCGCGGTGCCGCTCACGATCTTTTTAACCCGTCCCCCGTCGCCATCATAGACAAAGGTGGTCAACACGCCATTGACCGTGGCGCTGCTGAGGCGATTCTGCGCATCCCAGGCATAGGTCTGAGTCACCCCGCTCTGGACATATTGGGTGAGATTGCCCGTGGGGCCATAGCTCATCGTCTCGGCCCCGCAGTCGGAGACGGCATGCACGTGGGCGCCGTTCGTATAGGCGCAGGCAACGTTCTCGGTCAGTGCCCCGGTAATCTCAAACGCATCGATGAGGCCGTTAATCGGATTATTGATCGTGCCGCTGCTGGTCGTGGTGATCCGCAGGGTGTGGCTGGTGTTGGGCAGGCCGCTGACCGAGTAGACGATCTGCTGGGCGCGGGCCAGCGGGCTGCTCAGATTGACGCTCTGGGCCGGGCCGCCATCGAGTGTCACCGTGGCGCTACCACCAGACGGCCCAACTGGGGCCAGCCAGCTAATGCCGGTGCCGGTGAAGGTCACCGTGGCCGTGCCGCCCGCCTGATCGGTGGCCATCGTCTGGCCGCCGCTGGCCGTGGCATCACTGACCGCATGCCAGCCCTGGGCATTGTAGGCCCACAGCGCATCCAGATAGACATTTGTCCCGCCGGAAGAGGCATTCTTTGTGCCGGTCACGACAATGGTCAGGGTGTGCGGGCCATTGGACAGATCCGTCCGGCTCCAGACCGGCTGCTGATGGAGCGTGGTGGCGTTGTACAGATCGACCGTGGCCTGAAACGCCCCATCCAGCCAGAGATCCGCCTTGCCGGCCTGATTATCTTTGCGCGCAATCCAGGTGACGCCATAGCCGGTGAAGCTGTAGGTGGCTTCGGTCCCGTTGGTGCTGCTGCTGGCCTTGTGGTAGCTGCCCCCGCTGGCGCCGCCGTCGGTCACCTGCGACCAGCCGGTCTGGTTGAGCGTCGCCACGCCGTAATCGATGGCGAGGCTGGGATTTTCGATCCTCGTCCAGGCGCCGCCGGGACTGGCCTGCACCTCCAGGGCATCGACCGAAAAGCCGCCGGTGCAGGCGCCGCAGATATTGCCGCCCCCCGACTGGCCCGGGGAGACAGCCAGCTTGAGCAGATGGAGCCCGGCCACCGCATCATTGCGGCTCCAGACCGCCTGCTGGTACTGCGCCGGTTCGCCGGTGGTGAGGTTGACGGTTTGTTGGTAGACGCCGTCTAGATAGACGTCGATGTTGTAGCCTTCCGAGGAGGTGGCCGCGAGCCACCGGATGCCCGCGCCGGTGAAGCGGTAGGTCATGAGGGCGCTCGTGTCGTTGGTGGTAGTAAAACTGCCCCCGGAGGCGCCACCGGCCGATTTGGTCTCCCAGGCGCTGTCCCGATGCGCCGTCAGGGTGACCGCGGGCGAGCTCTCCTGAATGGTCGTGCCCCCCACGACAAACGCATCCACGGCGACTTTGCAGTTGCCGCAGCTTTGCAGGACGATGATCTCGACCAGATGGGTGGTGTCGGCCAGACTGCTCGCGCTCCAGACGGTCTGCTGGTAGAGGGCGGAATTGTTGCCCAGACTCCCGCAGGAGGGGCAATTCAGATTGACATCCTGCTGCCAGGCGCCATCCAGATAGACGGCCGCCGTGCCACTGTCGTTGCTCTTGGCCGCAAGCCACGACACGCTGGTGCCGGTAAAGATAAAGCTGGCCGTATCGCCCTGGGTATTGGAGCGGGCATAGCTGCTGCCGCTGGCCTGGCTCTGGTTCGAGATGGTCCAGTTGACAATGCGCTTCTCGTAGGAGATGGCCGGGCTGGTGTTTTCCACCACCACCGGGGCGGCTGGGGGATTCTCATAGGTGATGATCGGGTCCGTCTCTTCCGTGCGGGTCGACGCACCCTGGCTCTTGGCCGTCAGGTTGCCGATCGTGTCATAGTCATAGGCATAGCTGGTGGCCGAACCGGTGACCGGCCGATAGGTCGCCTGAGTTAAGCGGTGCAGGCCGTCATAGGCGTAGGTGCGGTCTTCGGCGCCAAATGCGCTGGTCGTGGCCAGCACGCGGGTAATGTTGCCCACGGGATCAAAGGTATAGGTGAGTTGCTGGTAGATCGTACTGCCCAATTGCGTCCTGATCTCTTGCAGCCGGTTATTGTCGGTCCGGTAGGTGTAGGCGGTGGTCACCCCGTTGCCATACGTGACGCTCTTGGGCTGGCCCAACGCTGTGTACTGGTCGGCCGGATAGCTCGCGTAGGTGGTGCTGCCTTCCGTAATGGCGCTCAGGCCGCCGGCCGCGTTGTAACTGTAGGTCACCATGGCGGGCGTCTGGCCCGTGGGGGCTGGATAGGTGAGATTCGTGATCCGGCCCAGGATGTCATACCCGGTCAGGGTGGTATAGCCCGTGGGATACTGGGCCGCATTGGGATCGCTGTTGACCGTCTTGGTGCTCTGCGCCACCCGGCCCATGAGATCGTACTGGAAGCTGGTGCCCCCGCTGGGATCGGTGACGGAGGCCAGCCGGTCGATGCCATTCGTGGCCGTGTCATAGAAATAGCTCACCGAGGTGTTATCGGCCAGTGATTTCAGCGTGACGCGATTCAAGGCATCGTAGGTGAAGGTGGTCGTCTGTCCCAGGCCGTCCTGCTGATGCCAGAGATTGCCATTGGCGTCATAGTCGTAGCTCCAGCAGGGGGTGGAATACCACGGGAACGTGGGGTTGGGCGCCATCGTGGTGAGATCGCCGCAGTTGCCCATGTCCGGATCCGCCATGCCGATCTTGCGCGACAGGCTGTCGTAGGCCATCGTGGTGAGATGGCCCTGGTCATCGGTCACGCTGATCAGATTGCCCAGCACGTCATACT
>JBFMAJ010000030.1:0-13014 GCA_040755775.1 Nitrospirota bacterium | reverse complement strand
CAGCGTCAAATTGAACGCAGTCTCACCAGTATACAAATTACCTCCGTTCCACCACCAGCACCAATCCCTAAATGCCAAGAACGCGACCTTCAAATCATAGACCATGGTTGGCGTAAGCGTGGTTCTTTTGTGGATTCAGCCGATTTTCAATGGCAAGTATCTTTAAAAAATACAAGCTCATATTTATGCGCAGTCATCGTCGGTTATGAGCTTTTAGATCAAAACAATCAAGTACTCGCATTTGATAAAAGTTTTTTTGCGGAAATGTTCGAAGCTCAAGAAAGCAAGACAATAGAACGATTTTCTGGGAGCATTAATCTCAATCTCCTCCCACAGGTTCACTCTAGTCGGCCGGTGATCCTGGAAGTTCAATAATGCATCGCAATAAGCTTCACTGGAGGAAACTCTCCATTCTTATTCTTTTGATTGGTTTCCCCGCAATCGCGTTTTCTGAACAAATGGAGATTGGGAATCCCAATGATCCGGCCGAAGGGAATCCGCAAAGCATCACCCGCGCCTATGCAATTCCTAGCCACGGCCTGCTGGAGCTGTCAGTGCCAACCGAATGGAGCGAAAAGCGGCAACAGCCGCCCGGCGGCTTGCCGCCCACCATTCTTTTTCAACCAAAGTCCGGCAATGAGTTTAAATTCCTTATCACGACATTATGGCAAGAAGATCCTAACGCGGGCCTTGATCAGCCGGATCGCCTTCGGGCAGCAATGGAGCAGATGGGAACACTTCTGATGCGGCGCACTGCGGTCGAAACCCAACTCGATCTTAAGGAAGATACGGCAGGCAATCTCGGTTATTATTTCACGCTGACCGATCGAGCCCCAAAGCCCGGTGAATTCGAATATGTGACGCAGGGAACCTTCGTCGTGGGCGATCTCTTGCTCAGCTTCACCTTTCTTGCCCATGAAAAAGAATCGACGGCATTGAAAACCGGTTTGGATCTATTAAGAAATGCACGCCATAGAAAAGCGGCATGATGTTAAAGGCAATGGAATCCAGCCGGGGCTGCGCCAGGCCATCGGGGAAGCTCATCGCCGATATACTCGAGCACACGGGCCGGGCCCTTGGGCCAGGCCCACTTTGTCGACCAGATTGCGCTCCGCCTGGGACGCCGCTTGGCTCTCGGCAAGCCCGGCCGGAAAACCGCAATGTTCAACCCAGGGAATTCAGTATGGTGTCCCCGGAATTAACCCGGAATTAAACCCCGGAATTAAAACGGAATAAATTAAATCGCCATGCACACACCCACCACAGGAGGTCATGAATGATGCGACTGATCGCGGCAATCGCCATGCTCGTGCTCTGCTCCGTCTCGCCGGCTCTCGCGCAATCCGATAGCTGGAGCGGCAATGTGAATCTCTTTCTCGGAGGCAAGTTTTTGGATGAGGATGACTGGGCCCCGGCCGACGACCAATTTGAGATCGGCCTGCTATTCGATATTCAGCCGCCGGGCGTCCCGATCAGTCTTGCCGCGGACTTCTTGTTCGGCTTCAGCGACGGGCTCGGGCTTGATGTGGAAATTCACGAATACGATTTGGGAATCAGAAAAATTTTTGACCAGAATCCGCAGTTTCGCCCCTATATTGGCGGCGGGCTGGCCATTGTATCGGCCGAAATTAGCGGCTTCGGCGCATCAATCGATGATGACGGATTCGGCGGATGGATCGGCGGCGGCTTCTTTACGACCATACAGGAACACTTCAATATCGGCGTTGATATGCGATTCTCCACGGCAGACGTGACATTGGGAGGTTTTGATTTCGACGCCGGCGGCTTCCACGTCGGCCTGATCACCGGCTATCATTGGTGACATAATCCGCCGGCGCATACCGTTCTTGGAAAGACGCTCTCCTGGCCGTATTGCTCGCGGGGCATCATCGTGCTATAGTCCCGCGAAACAGGAGGGGACGATGATGCGCGCATCCATCTATGCACTGATCGTTGTGCTCTTGGGCCTGCCCGCCGCCGTCTGGGCGCAGACGCCGATCGAGCTGGATTTCCGGATCGGGCCGGCGATTCCGCTGGGCGATTTTTCCGACTTCGCGGGCACCGGCGCGCACCTGGGCGGGACGGTCCTGGCCAGGGTCTCGCCAACGGTCAGCGTCGGATTGGAAATGGCCGGCAACGTCGGGCACGAGAAGGGTCCGCTCGAAACCAGCATCTTTCAGTTGACCCCGGTCGCCCGGGTCGAGGCGCCCGTCGGCGGCCAGGGCGGCTTCGCCTATCTGCTCGTGGGCGCCGGGTACTACCACACGGAGTATGAGCTCTTCTTTCTCAGCGACTCGTTCGACGATTTCGGCATCAACGTCGGCGCCGGAGTTCTCATCCCGCTGGGCTCCGGCGTCTCCGCCGGATTCGATCTGCGCTACCATCACCTGTTCGAAACGGGCGCCGACCCCGAATACCTGGTGCCCGGCCTGCTGCTGACCTACACGCCCGGCGGGCCCTGAACTATCATCCCCTTGCTTTTTGCCAATCAGTCTGGGCATCCATGGACGGATTGACGTATATGCCTATTTGATGCATAATAATGCATATCTTTGAGCCATTCCCATGAGAACAACCCTCAATATTGAGGATGCGTTGCTGGCAAAGGCGGCGCGGCTGAGCGGGGTCACGGAAAAGACCGCCCTGGTCAGGCTCGGCCTTGAAGCCTTGATCAGCCGGGAAAGCGGCAAGCGGCTCGCCGAGCTCGGCGGCACGGAACGGCGATTGAAGTCCATCCCCCGCCGCCGGATGGACCGCAAATAGCGTGGTCCTGGCGGACACCTCGGTCTGGGTGGCGCACCTGCGGCGGGGCGAGACCGGACTCGAGCGCTTGCTGAGCGACGGTGAGGTCTTGTGCCATCCCTTCATCATCGGCGAACTCGCCTGCGGACAGCTCAGCAATCGGACCGAAATCCTTTCTCTGCTCCAGTCGCTTCCCCTCGCCGCTCAATTGGAGCATGAAGAAGTGATGCCATTCATCGAAGATCATCGGTTGGCCGGAAAGGGTCTCGGCTATATCGATATCCATCTCCTGGCTTCGGCGCGGCTCAGTCAAGCGTCGCTCTGGACGCTCGATCAACCGTTGAAATTGTCGGCCTCGCGGCTGAGCGCCGGCTACGCAGATTGGTAAGCTGATCCCCCGCTGGACGGCGCTCCCCTTCTCTATGCTATGCTGTGTTAGCTTGCCGGCAGGCCGCATGAGGCTGCCGGTAGGATGATCTATCCGGCCTGACGACCCGTTTCCCCTGCGCTGTTCATACCAGTTTTCCCAGTCGCCGGGCCATCTGTTTTTCTTCACCCTGGGACGGCGCCATGCTCTCCGATCTGCTCGCGGCCCGAATGCAAATGGCGATGTCGCTGGCGTTCCACATCGTCTTCGCCGCGGTCGGCATCGCCATGCCGCTGATGATGGCGCTGGCCGAATGGCACTGGCTGCGCCGCAAGGAGGAGATCGCGCTGACGCTCGCCAAGCGCTGGGCGCAGGGCACGGCGATCCTCTTCGCCGTCGGCGCCGTCAGCGGCACGGTGCTCTCGTTCGAGCTGGGGCTGCTCTGGCCCTCGTTCATGGAGTGGGCCGGCGGCATCATCGGCCTGCTCTTCGCGCTGGAGGGCTTCGCTTTTTTCACCGAGGCGATCTTTCTCGGCATTTATCTCTACGGCTGGACCCGGGTGCCGCCCTACGCCCATCTGGCCGCCGGCGTCGTGGTGGCCGCCAGCGGGGCCGCGTCGGCGGTCTTCGTCGTGACGGCCAACGCCTGGATGAACACGCCCACCGGCTTTCTCCTGTCGGCCGATCTGCCGCCCCGGCCCATTCAGATCGATCCGATCGCCGCCATGCGCAATCCCGCCGCGCTCTGGCAGGTGGTCCACATGCTCCTGGCCGCCTACGCGGCGACCGGCCTGCTGGTGGCCGGCATCCACGCGTTTTTGCTCCTGCGCGATCCCCGCAACCGCTTCCATCAGCTCGCCTTCTCGATCTCGCTGCTGGTGGGCGGCGTGCCGGCCCTGCTGCAACCGCTGACCGGCGATCTGCTGACGCGCATGGTGGCCGAGCATCAGCCGGTGAAGCTGGCGGCTTTCGAGGGGTTGTTCCAAACCGAGCAGGGCGCCGCCTTCCGGCTGGGCGGCATTGCCGATATGGAGGCGGGCGAGATGCGCTATGCGCTGGAGATCCCCGGCGGCTTGAGCTTGCTGTTGCACTTCGATCCGGACGCCACGGTGCAGGGGCTGGACGCGGTGCCGCTGGACCAGTGGCCGCCGGTCGGCATCGTCCATCTGGCCTTTCAGGCGATGGTCGCCTCGGGCGTGGCCATGGCCGCGGTGTCGTTGTGGGCGGGCTCCCGCTGGTGGCGGCGCCGCTCGTTGTACGAGTCGCGGCCGCTGCTCTGGGCGATCGTGCTGGCCTCCCCATTGGGATTTCTCGCGATCGAGGCGGGCTGGACGGTAACAGAGGTGGGCCGGCAGCCCTGGATCATTCAGGGCGTGATGCGCACGGCGGCCGCCGTCACGCCGATGCCCGGCCTGATCGTGCCGCTGATCACCATGACCGCGCTCTATCTCTTTTTGTCCGCCGTCGTGCTCTGGCTGCTCTTTCGCCACATCGCGGCCAGCCCCCAGACGGTCAGACGACCGCCGGTGATCCGCTTGGAGCGCCGGAGAAAGGCCGCATGACCGCCCTCTCGTTGGAATTTCTGCTGGCCGCCATTGTGCTGGTGTCGCTGATCTTCTACGCGCTGACCGGCGGCGCCGACTACGGCGCGGGCGTCTGGACGCTTTTCGCGCGCGGCGCATCATCTAATTCCTGGGGCCCGGCCCAGCGGCGGCTGATCGGCGACGCGATCGGGCCGATTTGGGAAGCCAACCACGTCTGGCTGATTTTGGTCGTGGTGGTGCTCTTCACCGCGTTTCCGCCTGTTTTTTCGCTGATCACCACCCGGCTGCACATTCCGCTGACGCTGGCGCTGATCGGCGTCGTCCTGCGCGGGGCCACCTTCGCCTTCCGCAGCTATCATGTCCCCAAGCAGGCCGCCTATCCGGGATGGGAAACGATCTTCGCGCTCACCAGCCTCTTCACGCCGCTCTGGCTGGGCGTGTCGCTGGGCGCGATCGCCTCCGGCGCGCTCGGCTCGGAAGCGGACACCTTTTACGCGGGATTCATGCGGCCCTGGCTGGCGCCGTTTCCGTTCGCCGTCGGCCTGCTGGCGCTCGCGCTCTTCGCCTTTTTGGCCGCCGTCTATTTGATTCTCGATACCAAGGAGCCGCCGCTGCAGGAGATTTTTCGCCGGCGGGCCTTGCCGGCCGGCTGGACGGCCGTCGGCCTCGGCGTGATCGTCTTTATGCTGGCCAAGCGCGGCGCGCCGCACATCTACGCCAACCTGACCGGGACGGCTTGGGGCTGGGGGCTGCTGGCGCTGACCGCGTTGCTCATCCTGGGCGCGATCGGCGCGCTCTGGCGACGCCGCTACGTGGCCGCGCGGCTGGCCTCGGCCGGCTCGGTGACGGCGCTGCTGGGGACGTGGGCGCTGGCCCAATTGCCCTATCTGGTCGAGCCGATCCTGCTGGCCGACGCCGCCGCGCCGCCCCTGACGCTGCGCTGGCTGCTGGCCGCGCTGGCGCTGGGGGCGGTCATTCTCTTCCCCTCGCTCTACTATCTCTTCCTGATCTTCAAGGGCCGCACGATCCTGCAAGACGTGGCTGCCGAGGAACGGCGCGCCAAGCCCCGGGGCTGAGCTACCCCGCGAGCAGGCGCACGACGGCCGCTTCACCGGCCAGCACGGCCAGCGCCAGCAACAGGGCGACCAGCGTCACGGGAACGCCCACGCGGATGTAGCGGCCATAGGGCATCTGAATGCCGTGATCTTTGAGGATGCGGAACCAGAGCAGCGCGGCCAGCGAGCCGATCGGCAGCAGCTTGGGGCCCAGGTCGCCGCCGATCAGCATGGCGAAGGCGAGCACCCGTTGCTCCGCCGGCACGGCGGTCAAGTGATCCAGGCTCATCGCCATCAGGTAGGCCGTGGGATGATTGTTCATCAGCGCCGAGCTGACGGCGGCGACGACGCCGGTAGAGACAATCATCGACGGCAACTCGCGCCCGCCCAGGCGGGCCATAAGCTCGGCCAGCATGCCGGCCAGGCCGGTTTCCCTCAGCCCGTTGACGATGATGAAAATGCCCGCCACGAAGATCAGCACATCCCACGCCACGTCGCGCACGACGGCCTGCGGCGCGATCCCGGCGAGCCGTCTGGCCAGCAGGAGCAGCACGGCGGCGCCCCCGGCCATGATCAGCCAGAGCGGCAGGCCGATCAGCGGGCCGAGAAAGGCCGCCGGCACGATCAGGCCGATCACGGCCAGGGAGGGAACCAGCAAGGGCGAACGCGGCGCGTTCGGCTCGGGCGGCGGCTCCAGCCGGCTGGCGGCGATCTCGCGGCGGAAGTAGAAGCGCAACACCGCGTAGGTGCTGGCCGCCGCTACGGCCGCGGGCAGCGCCATCCAGGCCGCGTATTCCACAAAGGGGATGCCGATATAATCGGCCACGACCAGGTTGATCGGGTTGCTGATCACCAATGCCGCGACCAGATTGGCGACGTTCAGCACCGCGAACAGATAGGGCGCCGGCTGCAGCCCGGGCGATCGCCGGCAGAGCAGGCAGACCATCGGCGTCAGGATCAGCACGGCCGCGTCGTTCGTGAAGATCGAGCCGGTCAGCACGCCGGTCACGAAAAGCCACGCGAAGAGCCGCCGCCCGTCCCCGCCGGAGGCGCGCACCACGGCGCCGACCAGCCGGTCGAACAGGCCGGCCCGTCGGGCGACCAGCGTCACGATCATCAGGCCGGTGATCGTGAGCAAGGGCCGCCAGAGGATCAGAACGGACGAGTGCACCAGCGGCCAGGGCGACGACGGGAAGAGCAGCAGCATCGCGGCGGCGCCCAGCAGGGCCGCGCGGCTGGGCGTGATGCGCAGCGAGCCGACCGCCGGCTGGGCCATTGAGAGATAGACCGTCGCCAGGAAAATCGGCAGGGTGATCACATATGCGGGCAGCAGAGGCTCCGGGGCGAAATGGCGTCGAATGGCGGCCCGGCGCGCGAGCCGGTCAGGGACTTATACCGGGCCGATGCGCCCGAAGTCAAGGCGGCGGGGGCGGACCAGTTGTAATCGTCCGGCCGTTTCGTGTAGAAGAGACCGTCGGCCCGGCTCGGAGCCGGCCCCCACCACCGGGAGGGCGAGTCATGCGACCATCGTTGTGCCCGCGGCCTGTTGCCGCGCTCTGCTCCTGCTTCCTGGCGCTCGCCGGCTGCGCCTCCTCCATCACCGTCGGCCCGGCGTTTCAGCCGCTGCCGGCCCTGGCCCTGACGCCGACGCCCAGCCTGCAGTTGGAGCCTGACGGCTTCCGCTACTGCTATCGCGACGAGCCCTGCGACACGGATCCCGCGCTGGGCGCGCGCTATGGGGCGCTGCTCGCGGAAAGATTCCCCGAGCCGGACCCGTTGGCGTCGCCCGTCTCGACCCCGCCGGTCCGCGTCGTCACCGAGATGCGCCTGGTGGATGATCATCAGGGGCGATTGTTCGGCTACGGGCTGCTCTTCGGGCCGCTCGCCTTCCTGACCCCCATTCCGTACCCGATGGCGCTCGACTTTCTGACCGTCTCCACGACGCTGGACGAGGAGGGCCGGCCGATTCGCGTCTATCGCAGCCGCCAGTTGCTGGAGTTTTGGACCTATTCGGCCTGGGGCTTGCGCGACCCCGCCTTGATCGAGGCGGCGATGCGCCATCACCTGCGGGCGCTGGAGCGCTCTCTGCAATTCGACACCGCGCTCTATCTGCCGCCGGCGCCGGCGGCACCAACGGCCGAACCGGAGACGCCGGCCGATCCCGCCGCGGCATCGGCCCGTGCCGCCAAGTAAATGACGACGGCCGCGCGCCGCCGGCTCTGGGCCGCGCTGGCCGCGGCTTGTATGTGCTCAAGCGCGCCGGCCCCAACCCCATCAGATGCCGCGCTGATCGGCGAGCCGGCCGCCGGCGTGCAACGCCGCCACTTTCGCCTGGAATCGGAGCTGGACGCGGCATGGCGCGACGTGGAGCTGGGCGGCGCCTGCTGCCTCGACTCGACCGCGCTGCGGCTGACGATCAAGATGGCCGGCCGCGTGCACGACCGGGTGGAGCTGTTCGGCCGCTTGGGCGGCGTGCTGGTTCATGCGCTCGACGCGCCCGCGGGACCAGGCCTCGACGGATCGGCCGACGTGGCGATCGGCGGAGGACTGAAGGTCACGCTTCATGAGCAGGGCGCCGTGGCCTGGGGCGTCGGCGCGCAAACGCTCTTCCATGAGGCCGAGGATCGCCGCCTGGGGGTCCGCATCAGTTGGCACGAAGTGGATCTGTTTGCCGGGCCGTCGGTTGCCGTCACCCCGGAGGCGCGCCTGTACGGCGGGCTGCTGGGCTCGCTGATCGCCGGCGAGCTGCGCGGGCCCGGCGGCTCGGCGAGGCTGGACGCGCGCCGGGCGGCAGGAATCTTTCTCGGGGGCCAGGCGGCGGTGACGCGCGCGGCGCTCTTCGGCGTGGAGCTGCGGCTGCTCGACGAGCTGGCCGTCGCCAGCCGCATCGGTATTACTTTTTAGCCGGCTCCAAATAGCGCTCGAAGACGGCCAGCGGCTGCGCGCCGTTGAGGAATTCGCCGTTGGCGATCACCGCCGGCGTGCCGGTCACGCCCAGCCGGCGCCCCTCCTGCAGATCGGCGTCGACCCGGGCGGCGTGCTCGCGCGTCTCGACGCACGTGGCCAGCCGATCGCCGTTCAGCCCCGCCTCGCCGGCCCACCGGCGCAGCCGCTCCATCAGCGCGCCGGTGTCCGAGCCCGTGTACTGCTCGACGAAGAAGTGATCGTGCAGCGACCAGAAGGCGTCCTCTTTCTGGTCGCGGGCGCATTCGGCCGCCAGGGCCATCGCATAGGCGAGCGGATGGATGTTCGTCAGCGGAAAATGCTTGTAGTAGAGCCGCACCTGGCCGGGGTATTTCGCCATCAGGGTCTGCAGCGTCTGGTGCTGCTGCTTGCAGAAGGGGCACTGAAAATCGGAATACTCGATCAGCGTCAACGGCGCCGACGCGTTGCCGCGGGCGGTCCGGCCCTTGAGATCGAATTGATCGGGCCGGTAGGTGATCTTGGTCGGCGGGCCGAGCCCCAGCCCGGTCAGATTCCGCTCCGTGCTCAAATCGACCATCTGGCCCATGATCAATGTGTCGCCGGCCAGATAGACGACGCCCGGCCGCCGCATGCCCGCCGCCTCGACGACGAAGCGCACCTCCTCCAGGCCGGGCACCGGGGAGGGCCTCCGCTCCGGCTCGACGATGATGCGGCCGCCGCTTTGGGCGCTGAAGATTTTCTGCAGGTACTGCTCGATCCGGGCCTGGTCCACCGGCGCGGCGGACTTCTCCTGGGCGGCGATCGGCGCCAGCCAAGCCGCCAAACCAAGCATCACCACCAGCGCCGCGCCCAGTGCAATGACACGCCAACGAGTCATGTCAGTCATTCACTATAGACGATGCCCGCGAAAAAGGAAAGTCAATCTAATGTCTGCCGGTAGCGCATCAGGCCGACGGTCAGGGCGACGGCCGCAAAGAGCGCGATCTGCCAGAGCTGCAGCAGCACGTCGTCCAGCCCGTTGCCCTTGAGCAGAATGCCCCGGACGATCCGCAGAAAATGGGTGAGCGGAAAGAGCTCGCCGATCGCCTGGGCCCAGGCGGGCATGCCGCGGAAGGGAAACATGAAGCCGGAAAGCATCAGCGAGGGCAGGAAGAAAAAGAAGGACATCTGCATCGCCTGCATCTGGTTTTTGGCCACGGTGGAAAAGGTGATGCCCATCGCCAGATTGGCGGCGATGAAGATCAGGGCCGCCCCCGCCAGCAGCAGGAGATTGCCCGCGACCGGCACGCCGAAGAGCAGCCAGGCCGCGAGCAGGATCAAGCCCGCCTGCACGTAGCCGACGAGAATGTAGGGGATGATTTTGCCCACCATCACCTCCAGCGGCCGCGTCGGCATGGAGAGCAGATTCTCCATCGTGCCCCGCTCGCGCTCGCGGGTGATGGCGATGCCGGTGATCATCACCATCGTGGCCGTCAGGACGACGCCCATCAGCCCCGGCACGATGTTGTAGGGCGTGATCCCCTCGGGGTTGTAGCGCGCGTGCACGCGCAGGTCGATCGGATCCTTTGGGGGCTCCGCGGGAACGCCGCCGGCCTCCTCGGCGTCGGCCAGAAACGCCAGCGGCCCCCGCAGGTCATGTTGCAGCGCGCCGCCCGCCAAGACCCGCAGGGCGCCGATGGCGTTGCCGGTGGCGGCCGGGTCGGTCGCGTCCGCCTCCACCAGCAGCGCGGGCCGGTCGCCCCGCAGCAGGTCGCGGGTGAAATTCTCCGGGATATTGACGAGAAACTGCACGTCGCCGCGCGCCAGCAGCTCGCGCCCCTCGCCCTCGCTGCGCACGTCGCGGACGAAGGCGAAATAGCCGCTGTTCCGCATGGCGTAGAGCAGCGTGCGGCCCTGCGGGCCGTGATCGGCCAGCAGCACCGCGGCGGGCAGATGCTTCGGGTCGGCGTTGATGGCGAAGCCGAAGAGGATCAACTGCATCATCGGCACGCCGAGCATCATGCCCAGGGTCAGGCGGTCCCGCCGCATCTGGATGAATTCCTTCACCACCATGGCCCAAAAGCGCGCGGGCGAGAAGGGCGGCCGGGTCATGACGGGCCGCTCCCGGCCGCCTCGGTCAGGTGAATGAAAATGTCTTCAATCCCCGGCTCGACCCGCTGCCAGTCGTGCCGGCCGGCGCGAAAGGGCGCGATGGCCTGTTCCAACTGCTCCGCATCATCGCCGCTGACGCGCAGCCGGCTGCCGAAGGCGACGATCTGTTGCACGCCGGGGCGCACCCGAAGCTGCCCGGCGAGGCCGACCAGATCGGGCCCGCTGACCAGCCAGGTGGTCAGCCGGGCCTTCGCGATCACCTCCGGCACCGTGCCGTGCGTCAGCAACCGGCCCGAGGCGATGTAGGCCAGCCGGTGGCACCGTTCGGCCTCGTCCATATAATGGGTGGCGATCAGGACCGTCAGCCCCCGGCCGGCCAGCCGGTGGATCTCCTCCCAAAATTCCCGCCGCGCGTTCGGATCGACGCCCGCCGTCGGCTCATCCAGCAGCAAGAGCCGCGGCGCATGGATCATGCAGGCGGCCAGCGCCAGCCGCTGCTTCCAGCCGCCGGACAGTTGCCCGGCCAACTGGCGTTGCCGGTGGGCGAGCCCCAGTTGCTCGAGACTCTCGCGCACGGCCCGGCGCCGATCGGGAACCGCGTACATGCGGGCGACAAAATCTAAATTTTCGGCGATGCTCAGGTCCTCGTAAAAACTGAAGCGCTGCGTCATATAGCCGACCTGCCGCTTGATCGCCCCGCTTTCGGTGATGACGTCGTGGCCCAGGCAGGTGCCTCGGCCCGCGTCGGGGCGCAGCAGGCCGCACAGCATCCGGATGAAGGTCGTCTTGCCGCTGCCGTTGGGGCCGAGGAAGCCGCAGATCTCGCCCGCGCGCACCTGCAGGTCGATCCGATCGACGGCGGTGATCGGGCCGAACCGCTTGGTCATGCCGCGCACGTCGATGGCGAGGCCGTCCGCCGCGCCGGACCGTTCGGCCATGTCAGGCTCCGAACCGCACGTCCACCGGCTGGCCGGGATTCAGCCGGGCGGCCGTGCCGGGGTCGAAGCCGACCTCGACCATGAAGACGAGTTTGTCGCGGCTCTCCTGGCTGTAAATGACCGGCGGGGTGTATTCGGCGCGCGGCGAAATGAACCGGATCGTCCCGATCACGGGCTCGGGCCTGCCGTCGACAAAGACGGTCGCGGCCTCGCCCGGATGGAGCGCGCCCAGCATCGGCTCGGGGACAAAGGCGCGCACGTGGATATTCTGCGGCGGCAGGAGCGACACGACCGGGCGGCCCGCCGGCACCCATTCGCCCTCCCGATAGAGCACGTCGAAGACCAGGCCGGCCGCGGGCGCCGCCTGCCGTTTTTGCGCGAGCGCCCATTCCGCCTGCGCGAGCCGCTCGCGGTCCTGATCACGAAGGGCCCGCGCGCGGTCCACGGCTTCCTGCGCCGTCAAGTTCGATTGGAACAGCTGCCGCTGCCGGGCATATTCCTTCTCCGACAGCGTGAGGGCCGCCAGCGCTTCATCCCGGGCTGCCCGCTCCCGGCCGCTCTCCAGCGCAAACAGCGGATCGCCCGCCTTCGCCTGCGTGCCCCGCCGCACGTGCAGCGCCTCCACCGAGCCGGCCAGCGGCGAGGCGATATAGACAAACTCCCCCTCGACGTAGCCCTGCACCAGACCAGTGTCGTTCTTGTTGCAGCCAGATGCCAGGCAGAGCATGGCCAGCACCGCCGCCAGCCGAGTCATCAAGGGACCCGTTCCATGGCACGATCGTAAACGAATGTGGCGGGAAAAGAAAAGGCCCCCGATGGAATCACCATCAGGGGCCACAAATACGTGGAGGTGGCGAGAGTCGAACTCGCGTCCGGAAACCGTCAGCCGTCAGGTCCCACGTGCGTCGTCACAGCTTGGGATTCGCCCCCTTGTCGGCGCCGTGACCGGCCTTCAAGAGCGCTAGTCCCGCTTTGTCTCGCTCGATGCCCGCAGGACGGAAGCATCGAGCCAGCCCGCTATCGGTCACCCCGACCGCGCGCAGGCGTCCCGGCCGGGATGGCTGCTTACTTAAGCAGCGAGAGCCAACTCTTCGTTGGCAGTTGTGGTGTTGCCGGTTGTTTTACGAGCCCACCGGCATCTCGGCACGCACCCGGCGACCTCATGATCCCCGTCGAAACCGGTGCACCCCCAGTCTTCTCAAAGAGCACGAAACCTGCCATATTATACCGCAGTCGGGTCTTGGCTGTAAGGTTCGAATGCTGCCAAGATGTTGATTACTCTGTTGGGACTGCGGCGGGCTGTGTTCGCAGCCGATTTAATTTTATGATTACTCCAACTGCATAGGCCTGAA
>JBFMAJ010000029.1:0-13082 GCA_040755775.1 Nitrospirota bacterium | reverse complement strand
CGTCTCACCGCGTGAACAGGCCGGCGGAACAGCCCCTCAGGCCGGCAACGCGGCGAAACGATATGGTGAGATTACGAGCGGACTACAGGAGGGCGAAACAGCGAGCTTGGCAGATTGTCTATAACGGGCGAGGAAGCCGGCAGGGCAAACTCTCCTGCATACGGAGATGATCCCTGCATCATCCCTGACAGATGGGTCACCACCATGTGGCAGGGACAGCCATCATCGTGTGGAAAAGCGGCCGCATCGATCCCATCACTCGATGAGGCCATGGAGAAGGCAACAACGTCCGCCCCTCCGTTGCCGTCAGGAGAAGCCCACAGATCATTCATGCAGGTGAATCCCGAGAGCTGCAGGGTCAGCAGGATAAAGAGAAAATAGGCGATCGTCCTGCCAAATAGCTGAGGTAACCGCATGGGGTGAAAATAGCACTCCGGCCGGCAGATGTCAATTAAGCAGGGTTTCGCCCCTCACGGGGCAGGCGGCACGGGAGCGGCCCCAGTGGGAGCCCAGGTATGCGGAAAGTATGCCGGTACTGCAGCCCACTGCATCCCACTACAGCGGCGACCTATCGAGGGAGGAGATTGCTCCCGACGAGCATTTTTGCAACCCCAAAGGAGTGCGCTACCGGGCTGCGCTACGCCCCGATCCATGTTTCTTTTACCATATTCGGCGGGAAATTGCCTCGGCTATTCGAGCTGGCCCTTGCCGTGGCGGCCTTTATCCTTCGACTCCGCCGATTGCGTGAGCTTCACGATCTCTTCTAATTGGTGCTTGAGCTGGCCCAGGAAGAGCGGCCAGTTCCGCTCCGCCTTGGCGCCGCGCTTTGTCAAGATTTTTCGCGCGCCGGCGATCGTCATGCCGTCCTCGTAGAGCAGCTTCTTGATCTGCAGCACCAGCTCGATGTCTTTGCGTTCATAGACCCGCTGGCCGCCCCGGCTCTTTTTCGGCCGCAGGATCGGAAATTCCGTTTCCCAATACCGGAGCACGTACGCTTCGAGGCCCGTCATTTTACTGACTTCGCTGATTTTATAGAAGAGCTTGTTGGGATTGAATGAGACTTGCTTCATCGAGTGAAGAGAATTAGCGATTCACATGTTTTTTGAAGACCTGGCTGGGCCGGAAGGTGACCACCTTGCGCGGCGTGATCCCGATCTCTTCTCCCGTCTTGGGATTGCGCCCCTTGCGGGCCCGCTTGCTGCGCACCACGAAGTTGCCGAAGCCGGCGATCTTGACCGTCTCCCCTTTTTGGAGCGTACCCTTGATGACGGATAGGACGAGTTCGACGATTTCCGACGCTTCTTTTTTCGAAATGCCGACCTTCTCGTAGATTTCCGTCGCCAGATCAACCTTTCTCATGCGTCCCTCCTTTCCGCCCCCGAGGGGAAGCGGACGGTTCCTGCAGCAGCTTGTATTCGATGCTGTCCACCAGCGCCTGCCAGCTCGCCTCGATGATGTTTTCCGACACGCCCACCGTGCCCCATTTCCGCTCCGCGTCCCCAGACTCGATCAGCACCCGCACCTTGGCCGCCGTGCCGGCGCCCGCCGCCAGGACGCGCACCTTGTAGTCGAGCAAGCGGACTTCCTTCAATTCCGGGTAAAATTTCTCCAGCGCCTTGCGGATGGCGTTGTCCAGCGCGCTGACCGGGCCGTGCCCCTCCGCTGCGGTGTGTTCGACGACGCCGCCGACCTTCAACTGAATCGTCGCCTCGGACACCGCCGGCTCGCCCTCGCGCCGCTTCTCGACGATCACCCGGAAGCCGATCAGGTCGAAGAAGCGGCGGTGGCCGCCCACGGCCTTTTTCATCAGGAGCTCGAACGACCCTTCCGCCCCCTCGAATTGATAACCCTGTCCCTCAAGCGCCTTGAGCTGCTCCAGCAACGCGGAGAGCTTCGGATTCTTCTCATCCAGCACGATGCGGTATTCGGCCGCCTTCTGCAACAGGCTGCTTTTGCCGGCATAATCCGAAATCAGCACCCGTTGTCGGTTCCCCACCTGCTCCGGCTTGATGTGCTCATAGGTGAGCGGATTTTTCCGGATCGCGTGCACGTGCACGCCGCCCTTGTGGGCGAAGGCGCTCTCGCCGACGTAGGGCTGGTGCGTCGGCGGCTGCAGGTTGTTGATCTCCCAGACAAACCGGGAGACCTCCTTCAACCGGCCGAGTTGGGACTCTTCCAGGCAGGGCCGCTTCATCTTCAGTTGCAGATTGGGAATGATCGCGCACAGATCGGCGTTGCCGCACCGCTCGCCCAGGCCGTTCACGGTGCCCTGCACCTGCACGGCGCCCAGCTCCACGGCCGTGAGCGTGTTGGCCACGGCGACGCCGCTGTCGTTGTGGGCGTGTATGCCCAGCGGCGTGCGCGTCTCGGTCAGCACCTTGCCCATGATCTCGCGGACCTCCCACGGCATGGTGCCGCCGTTGGTGTCGCAGAGGACCAGGCGCTCGGCGCCGGCCGCTTCGGCCGCCTTCAAGGTGCGCAGCGCGTAGCCCGCGTCCGCCTTGTAGCCGTCGAAGAAATGCTCGGCGTCGTAGTAGACCCGGCGGCCGTGGCGGCGCAGGAAGGCGATCGTGCCGTCGATCAACTGCAGGTTGCGGTCGAGCGTGGTGCCCAGCGCGTCGGTGACGTGCAGGTTCCAGCTCTTGCCGAAAATCGTGACGATTTCGGTTTCCGCGTCCAGCAGCGCCCGCAGCGTGGCGTCGCGCTCCGGATCCCCGCCCGCCCGATGGGTGGCGCCGAAGGCGACCACGGCGGCCCGGCGGAGCGGCAGCTTGCGCGCTTCCTGGAAATAGAGGATGTCCTTGGGGTTGGCGCCCGGCCAGCCGCCCTCGACGCAATGGATCCCCAACTCGTCGAGCTTCTGGGTGATGCGCAGCTTGTCCTCGACCGAGTAGGAGACCTCCTCGGCCTGCGCGCCGTCGCGCAGCGTGGTGTCGTACAGCTCGAGCGGCGGCGAAGCCGGCCGCGGCGTGGCGGAGCCTTTTTTCTTCACGGTCGCGCCGCCCCCGATCCCAGGCCAAAAGCCTCGTGCAGCGTCCGCACGGCCAGCTCGGCGTATTTATCGTCGATCACGCAGGAAATCTTGATCTCGGAGGTGCTGATCATCATGATGTTGACCCGCTCGCGGGCGAGCGCGGCGAACATCTGCGAGGCGACGCCCGAATGGGTCCGCATGCCGACGCCGACGATCGACACCTTGGCGATGCCCTCGGCCAGTTGCACGTCGCGCGCGCCGATCTCTTTGGCGACCGTTTTGACGATCTCCAGCGCCTTGCGGTGCTCGTCGCGGGGCACGGTAAACGAGATGTCGGTCGTGCTCTCTTGACTCACGTTCTGGATGATCATGTCCACGACGATGCCGGCGTCGGCCACCGCCCCGAAGAGCGTGGCCGCCACGCCCGGCCGGTCGGGCACGCCGGTCACGGTCAGCTTCGATTGGTTGCGGTCGCACGTCACACCCGACACGATCACTTTTTCCATTTCCGCACGCTCCTCCGACACCCAGGTGCCGGGCCCCTCGACGAAGGTCGATTTGACCACAACCGGCACCCGATAGCTCATGGCGTATTCAACTGACCGCGTCTGCAGCACCTTCGCCCCCAGGCTGGCCATCTCCAGCATTTCCTCGAACGAGACCCGGTCCAGCCGACGGGCGCCGGGCACGATGTTCGGATCGGCCGTGTAGACGCCGTCCACGTCGGTGTAAATCTCGCACCGGTCGGCCTCCAACGCCGAAGCCAGCGCCACCGCCGTCAGGTCGGAGCCGCCCCGCCCCAGCGTCGTCACGTCCGATTTCTGGTCGATGCCCTGAAAGCCGGCCACCACCGGCACCATGCCTTCCCGCAGCGTCTCGCGCAGCCGGTCGCCGGCGATCTTCTCGATCCGCGCCTTCGTATGGCTGCTGTCGGTGACGATGCCCACCTGGCGGCCGGTCAGCGAGCGCGCCGGGCAGCCCTGCTCCTGCAGCGCCATCGCGAGCAGCGCGATCGTCTCCCGCTCGCCGCAGGATACCAGCATGTCCAACTCCCGGTCGTTCGGCTGATGGCTCACCTCGCGCGCCAGCCGGATCAGCCGGTCCGTTTCCCCTTTCATGGCGGAGACCACGACGACCACGTCGTGCCCCTCGGCCCGCGTCTTGGCCACCCGGGTCGCGACCCGCTTGATCAGCTCGATGTTGCCCACCGAGCTGCCGCCGAATTTTTGGACGATTAACGCCATGTCCGTCAGCGCGCCGGCTGCACGAATCGCTCGATCAGCCGGTAGCCGTCATGGATCACGACGCCGGCGGCCTGCGCGTCCGGCTCGTTGTAACCGCGGCCCGATCCCGTCTTTGAGCCGTGCTGATAGAGCAGATAGGGCACCGGGCCGGACGTGTGCGTTTTCAGCCGCACCGGATTGGGATGATCGGGCAGAATGAGAATCTTGTGCTCGCCGAAGGCCTCCATGCCCTCGTGGATCGGCCCGACGACCTTCTCGTCCAGCGCCTCGATCGCCTTCACCTTCTCTTCGAGGTTGCCCATGTGGCTGGCCTCGTCCGGCGCCTCGACGTGCACGTAGACCAGGTCGTGCCGCTTCAGCGCCTGCAGCGCATAATCCGCCTTGCCTCGGTAGTTCGTGTCCAGGAAGCCCGTCGCGCCGGGCACGTCGATCAGCTCGAACCCCGCGTAGATGCCCAACCCCTTCATCAGATCGACGGCGGCGATCATCGCGCCCGACAGCCCGAAGCGGTCCTTGAACTTCGGCATCGTGGGCGCCTTGCCGTGGCCCCAGAGCCAGATCGAATTGGCCGGCAATTTCCCTTCCTTGCGCCGGTCCGCGTTCAACGGATGGTCCGCGAGCACCTGCAGGGCGGCCTCCATGATCTCGCGCAGCAGCTCGTTCCCGTCGCCCTTGGGCAGATGCTCGGAGACGGCCCTGCCGCTGATGTCATGCGGCGGCGTGCACTGCACCAGGGTTTTGCCGCCGATCCACACCAGCAGGTGGCGGTAGCTGACGCCCGAGTAAAACTGAAACGACTCGCTGCCGATCTGATCGTTCAAATCGGTGATCAGCTCCCGGGCCTCATCCGTGGAGATGTGGCCCGCGCTGTAATCCTCCATGACCACCCGGCCGTTGAAGCGGTGAATGCCGGTGACGCTCTTGTGATGACTGAGCGTGACCAGGTTGCACCGGAAGGCCACGTCATCCTTGCCCAAGTGCACACCGATGCTGGCCGCCTCCAGGGGCGACCGGCCCGTGTAATATTTTTTGGGGTCATAGCCGAGAATGCCCATCTGGGTGACGTCGCTGCCCGGCGGATAGCCGTCCGGCGTGGTGTGCACCAGCCCCAGCTCTCCCCGGCGGGCCAGCTCGTCCATGTGCGGGGTCTTGGCGGCCTGCAGCGGCGTGCGTCCGCCCAGTTCCGGAATCGGTTCATCCGACATGCCGTCGCCGACGATAATCACGTGCTTCATGGCACCCTCGAGCGGTTAGTATCCCAGCACTTTCACCACGTCATCGAAGTTCGCCTCGACCGTGACCGGCTTTTGCGATACGGTCATCGCGACGTCGATGTCCTTCAACCCGTGGCCGGTCAGCGTGCAGACCACGAGCGAACCCGAAGCAAACAGACCCTTCCGGCACCGCTTGATCACGCCGGCCACCGAGGCGGCCGAGGCCGGCTCGCAGAAGACGCCCTCGTACTGCGCGACCAGGCGATAGGCCTCCAAAATTTCATCGTCGCTCACCAGATCGATCTCGCCGCCCGATTCCCCGGCGGCCTCCACGGCCGGCTTCCAGCTCGCCGGGTTGCCGATGCGGATCGCCGAGGCGATCGTCTGCGGCTTTTCGACGACGTGGCCCAGGACGATCGGCGCCGCGCCGGCGGCCTGAAAGCCCAGCATGGCGGGACGCCGGCTGATCCGGCCCGCCTTGGCGTACTCGCAGTAGCCGCGCCAGTTGGCCGTGATGTTGCCCGCGTTGCCGACCGGCAGCGCGTGGTGCGTCGGCGCGTCGCCGAGCTGGTCGCAGATCTCGAACGCGGCCGTCTTCTGGCCTTCCAGACGGAAGGGATTGATCGAGTTGACGACGGTCACCGGATAGCGGGCTGCGATCTGCTTCACGACCGTCAACGCCTCATCGAAGTTGCCCTTCACCTGGATGACGGTCGACTTGTGGATCATCGCCTGCGCCAGCTTGCCCAGCGCGATTTTGCCCTCGGGAATCAACACGTAGACCCGCAGCCCCGCGCGCGCGCTGTAGGCGGCGGCCGAGGCCGACGTGTTGCCCGTGGAGGCGCAGATCACCGCCTGGGAGCCCTCTTCGATCGCCTTTGAGATCGCCAGCGTCATGCCGCGGTCCTTGAACGAGCCTGTTGGATTGGCGCCCTCGTATTTCAGGTACAAATCAATCCCCGCGTTCAGCCACTCGGTCAGCCGGCCGCAGCGGATCAGCGGCGTGTTGCCCTCCATGAGCGAGACGACGGGCGTGCGCTCGGTCACGGGCAAAAACTCCCGGTACCGCTCGATAACGCCGGTCCTCCGCCGTTCAGGCCGGGGCGGCATCGTCTTCCTCCCCTTCGATTCGCATGAGGACCGTCCGGCCCGCCACGTCCTTGCCCGCGTCGATCTCGGCCAGCGCCTGGCGCACCTGCCGCTCGCGGGCCCGGTGGGTCATCATGATCAGCGGCACGGCCGCGCCCCGGGCCCGCGATTTTTGAATGACCGAGGCGATGCTGATCTCATGCCGCCCCAGCACACCGGCGATGCCCGAGAGCACGCCCGGCCGGTCGTAGGCCAGAAACCGCAGATAGTAGAGGCTTTCGATCTCCGTCATCGGGCGCAGCCGCAGCGGGCGGCGCTCGCCCGGGCAGTAGCCCGTCGGCGCCACGCGCCCCACGGCGCCGCGCAGCAGGTTGCGGCCGATCTCGATCAGATCGCTCACCACCGCGCTGGCCGCGGGCAGTTGGCCCGCACCCTTGCCGTAAAAGAGCGCCTCGCCCACCGCGTTGCCGACGACGAAAATGGCGTTGTCCACGCCGTTCACGCCGGCGATCAGCTCGCCGGCCGGCACCATCGTCGGATGCACCCGCAGCTCCAGCGCCCCCCCGGCCATCTTGGCGATGGCCAGCAGCTTGACCCGGTAGCCCAGCTCGCCGGCGTAGGCGATGTCGGTTGGATCCAACCCGCGGATCCCTTCGATGAAAATCTCTTTGAGGTCGATCGGCGCGCCGAAGGCCAGTGTCGCCAGGATCGCCAGCTTGTGGGCCGAATCGACCCCCTCGACGTCGAAGATGGGATCGGCTTCGGCGTAGCCCGCGCGCTGGGCCTGGGCCAGCGCCTCCGCGAAATCGGTGCCCGACTCGGTCATCTTGGTCAGAATGTAGTTGGACGTGCCGTTGATGATGCCGTAGATCGCGTCGATCCGGTTCGCCGCCAGCCCCTCCTTCAGCGCGCGGATGATCGGGATGCCGCCGCCGACGCTTGCCTCGAAGGCCAGCTCCACCCCGTGGCGGTTCGCGGCCTCGAAGAGCCGCTCGCCCGCCGTGGCCAGCAGGGCTTTGTTCGCCGTGACCACGCACTTGCCCCGGCGCATCGCCTCGAGCAGAAACCGCTCGGCCGGATCATAGCCGCCGATCAGCTCGACGACGATGTCGATGGACGGATCGGCCAGCAGCTCCTCGGCGCGCGCCGTCACCAACTCGCGCGGCAGCCCCAGCGCCGCGCCCTTGGCCGGATCGGCGTCGGCCGCCAGGACCAGCCGCAGCGGCGCGCCCACCTGCCGGCGGATCAACTCGCCGTTGTCCCGCAGCAGCCGCACCACGCCGCCCCCGACGGTGCCTAAACCGATCAGGCCGACGCGGATCTCTGTCTTTTTCGCGTTCACGGCCATCTAGCCGCCCTTCTTCAACACTTTCTTGATCCCCTGCACCGCCTGCTTGGTCCGGTTCTCATTTTCGACCAGCGCGAAGCGCACGTGATCGTCGCCGTACTCGCCGAAGCCGACGCCGGGCGAGACGGCCACCTTCGCCTCGGTCAGCAGCAGCTTGGAAAATTCCAGCGAGCCCATGGCCCGGAAGGGCTCCGGAATCTTCGCCCAGACGAACATCGTGCCCAGCGGCTTGGCCACCGGCCAGCCGATCCGGTTCAGGCCGGCGATCAGGGCGTCGCGCCGCTTGCGGTAGGTCTCGACGATCTCCTTGACCGGCTCCTGCGGACCGTTTAACGCGTGGATCGCCGCGATCTGGATCGGCTGAAAGATGCCGTAATCGAGATAGCTCTTCAGCTTGGTCAGGGCGCCCACGATCTTTTCGTTGCCGACGCAAAAACCCACGCGCCAGCCCGGCATGTTGTAGCTTTTCGAGAGCGAAAAAAACTCCACGCCGATCTCGCGGGCCTCCGGGATCTGCAGAAAGCTGGGCGCCTCGTAGCCGTCGAAGACCAGGTCGGCGTAAGCCAGATCGTGCACCACGATCAACTGGTGCTCCTGGGCGAAGGCGACGATTTCCTTGAAGAAGCCCAGATCGACCACGCGCGTCGTGGGATTGTGCGGAAAGCTGAGGATCAGCATCTTGGGCCGCGGCAGCGTCTGCTGGTAGGCGGCGCGCAGATCGCCCAGAAAATCGCCTTCCTCCCGCAGCGGCACGCTGCGCACCTCCCCGCCCGCGATGATGACGCTGTAGGGGTGAATCGGATAGGTCGGGCTGGGCGAGAGCACCACGTCGCCCGGGCTGATGGTTGCCAGCGCCAGGTGAGCCAGCCCTTCCTTGGCGCCGATCGTGACGATCGCCTCCCGCTCCGGATCGATCTCCACGCGATACCGGCGCCGATACCAATCGGCGATCGCCACGCGAAGTTTGTAAATGCCCTTGGAGGCCGAATAGCGGTGATTGTGCGGCTTCCGCGCCGCCTCCACCAGCTTGTCGACAATGTGCGCGGGCGGCGGCTGATCGGGGTTGCCCATGCCGAAATCGATAATGTCTTCGCCCCGTTGGCGCGCCTTCTGCTTCATCGCCGTCACGATGCTGAAGACATAGGGCGGGAGGCGCTGCATTCGGGCAAAATCAGGCAACATGCCGCATCCTTAAATAAAAGAACGCATCATTTTCGGAGGGCCGGCTTGATGGGGGAATGCATAACTCCTTCATATTAAAGTTATTTTTTGAAAGTGTCAATTGGAAATTCCCCCTCATTCCGCGCGAAAACCCGGTTGGCGCCATGATCCCGCCTAGCAAAATATTCTTGCTAAGTAATTGAATTTCTGTATAATAAAGCCATTCTCCTGAAGTTTCAAGTCCTCCATGGCACGACTCGGCGTCAACATTGATCACATCGCCACGCTCCGCCAAGCCCGCGGCGGGAGCGAGCCCGACCCCGTCGTGGCCGCGATTCTGGCCGAGCAGGCCGGCGCCGACGGCATCGTGCTCCACCTGCGCGAGGACCGCCGGCACGTGCAGGACCGGGACTTGCGATTGCTGCGCCAGATCGTCACCACCAAGCTCGACCTGGAGATGGCGCCGGTCGACGAGATGGTAAAAATTGCGCTCGACGTCAGGCCCGATCTCGTCACGCTGGTGCCGGAGCGGCGCGAGGAGAAGACGACGGAGGGCGGCCTCGACGCGCTGGCGTTGCGCGACCGGATTCAGGAGGTGACCGCGCTGTTGCACGACGGCGGCATCGTGATCAGCCTCTTTATCGAGCCCGATCTGGAGATCGTGAAGGTCGCGCACAAGATCGGCGCCGACTACGTGGAGCTGCACACCGGCCACTACGCCAACGCGAAGCGCGCCGGCGAGGAGACGGCCGCCATCGACGCGCTGCAGCAGTCGGCCCGCTTCGCGGCCAAGCTGGGGCTGGGCGTGAACGCCGGCCACGGGCTGAACTACCGCAACGCGAAGCGGCTGGCGGCCATCAAAGAGATCGTCGAATTCAACATCGGCCACTCGATCGTCTCGCGCGCCGTGCAGGTGGGCATCGAGCGGGCCGTCCGGGAAATGAAGGAGCTCGTCAGATAGCCCGTGTTCGTCGTTCGCCGCGCCCGCCCGTTCGGCGCCATCCCGCACCAGTGAGCATTGTCGGCATCGGCGCCGACATCGTCAGGCGCGCGCGCATCGAATCGGCCGTGAAGCGATGGGACGCGCGCTTTCTGAACCGTCTCTTCACGCCGCGGGAGCAGCGCTATTGCTTCAAATTCCGCGACCCGTATCTTCATCTGGCCGGCCGGTTCGCCGTCAAAGAGGCGGTCTTCAAGGCGCTGGGCTGCGGCTGGGGGCGCGGTGTTCAGTGGACGGAGATTGAAACGACCAACGCGCCGTCCGGCCAGCCTTGCGTGTCGGTCAGCGGACGGGTCAAGGAGCTGATGACCGAGCAGGGCGGCGACGCCATCCTCGTGACCATCAGCCACGACACCGACTATTCCGTGGGACAGGTCATCATTACCGGCCCTGGTAGAAAGAGCGCATGAAGGTCGTCACGGCCAAGCAGATGCAGGAGCTCGACCGGCTGGCGTCGGAGCGCTACGGCGTGCCGACGGCCCGCCTCATGGAGCGGGCCGGTGAGCAACTGCTCGCCGCGCTGGACGCTCGATTCACGCCGTTGACCGACAAACGCATGCTCATCGTGGCGGGCAAGGGCCACAATGGCGGCGACGGGCTGGTGCTGGCCCGGCTGCTGCGCCAGCGGCAGATCGCCGTCGATACCTATCTGGCCGCCGAGCGGGCATCGCTGCAGGGGCTGGTCAAAGACCAGTTGACGCGATTGGAGCAGGCCGGCGGCGCCGTACATGACCGGACACAGTGGAGCCTGGATCGGCTTCGCGAGGCGGCCTCCTCATCGGACGTCATCGTGGATGCCCTGCTGGGAACCGGCCTGAGCGCGCCCGTCGAAGGGCTCTATGCCGAGCTCATTCAGATCATCAATCACTCGGGCGTGCCGGTGCTGGCCGTTGATCTGCCCTCCGGCATCAACGCCGACACGGGCCACGTCATGGGATCAGCCGTGCGCGCCCAGATCACCGTCACCTTCGCGCTGCCGAAATTGGGCCTGCTGCTCCATCCGGGCGCCGAGCATGCCGGCCACGTGATCGTGGGCGACATCGGCATTCCGCAGGAAGCCGTCGCGCAGCTCCCCATCGTCACCGAGCAGATCACGCCGGCGGCCATCGGCCGGGCATTGGCGCCGCGCGCGCCACAACAACACAAGGGCCACTTCGGCCATCTGCTGGTGATCGCCGGCTCCGTTGGGAAAACCGGCGCGGCCGCCCTCTGCGCCCTGGGTGGCCTGCGCGGCGGCGCCGGCCTGGTCACAATCGCATCGCCTAGTAGCCTCAACGCCACGCTGGAAGGACTCGTTATGGAAGCGATGACCGCGCCGGTGGCCGAGACGGTCGATCAGACGATCGCCGAAGCAGCGCTGCCGGCCGTGGCGCGGCTGCTCGACGGCAAGCGCGCCGTCGCGCTGGGGCCGGGTCTGTCGCAACATCCCGAAACACAGGCCTTCGCTCGGGCGTTGCTGCCTACGCTGACCTGTCCAACGGTGATCGACGCCGACGGCCTCAACGCGCTGGCCGGCCATGAAGCGCTCGTCGCCAAATGTCGCGCGCCGATGGTGCTGACGCCCCACCCCGGCGAAATGGCCCGACTGCTCGGCTGCTCCGCCGCGCAGGTGGAGGAAGACCGGCCGGCCGCGGCCCGTGATGCGGCCACGCGCTATCGCGCCTGGGTCGTGCTGAAGGGCGCCCGCACGCTGCTGGCCGCGCCGGACGGCCGTCTCTGGATCAACACCACGGGGAATCCCGGCATGGCGACCGGAGGCACCGGCGACGTGCTGACCGGGCTGATCGGCGGATTCCTGGCCCAATCGATCCCCTTGCCCGACGCGGCCGCGGCGGCGATTTACCTGCATGGACTGGCCGGCGATCTGGCGGCCGAGCAGCTCGGCCAAATCTGCCTGATCGCCGGCGATCTGCTCGACGCTTTGCCGGCGGCCTTTCGCCGCGCGCGTACTGAATGACCTCGCCCGCCGCCCGTCTCACCCTGCACAGCCGTTCGGCCGAAGAGACGGAGCAGCTCGCTCGCCGAATTGCGGAAACGCTGCGCGGCGGCGAAACGATCGCGTTGATCGGCCAGATCGGCTCGGGCAAGACGACCTGGGTCCACGGTTTGGCGGCCGGGCTCGGCTGCCCGTCCATGCCCTCCAGCCCCACCTTCGTGCTGCAGCAATGGTACCGCGGCCGCCTGCTGCTCTGTCATCTCGACTTGTATCGCCTGGACGACCCGGAAGAAATCGCGCGCATCGGATTGTTGGAGCCGCTTGACACTCATCAAGTCACCGTGATTGAATGGGCCGATCGCGCCGGGGGATTGTTGCCGGCGGATCGATTGGATCTCACCTTTCAGGCCCACGACAGCGAGACGGAACGCACCATCCTGGCACAGCCGCACGGCCGCGGCCATGACCACCTGATGACGGCGCTGAAATCCTCATGACAACGAATGGAAAACGGCGCGAACTGGCCCGGCTGACGCGGCAACTCCGGGCCCACGGCGAATATTTTCAGATGGCCGGCCTGGAAGAAGGCGGCAAACCAATCATTGTTGCTCTTCCCCCAAGATCAAAGCCCCCCATCGCCCATACACCTTCTAACCCGGCGGTGGCATTGCAGGCCATTCGTGACGAGATGGGCAACTGCACCCGCTGCCGGCTGCATGAAGGGCGTAAGAATTTGGTCTTCGGCGCCGGCAACCCGCGCGCGCGGCTGATGTTCATCGGCGAGGCGCCGGGCGCCGATGAAGACGAGCAGGGGCTGCCCTTCGTCGGCCGGGCCGGCCAGTTGCTCACCAAGATGATCGAGTCGATGGGCTTGCGGCGCGACGACGTCTACATCGCCAACGTGCTGAAGTCCCGTCCGCCCGGCAACCGGCCGCCGCGCCCCGATGAAGTGGCCGTCTGCGAGCCATTTTTGCGCCGCCAGATTGCGGCGATTGTCCCCGAAGTCATTTGCACGCTCGGCAGCTTTGCGGCGCAAGCCGTCCTGCGGCGGCCGGATAAAATCTCGACCGTCCGCGGCCGTTTTTTTGTGTTTTTCGGCCTCAAAGTGCTGCCCAC
>JBFMAJ010000028.1:0-13084 GCA_040755775.1 Nitrospirota bacterium | reverse complement strand
GGCCAGTTCCTTGCGGTCGTTGACGCTGCCCTCCACGAAGATCGTCATCACGGCGAGCCCCTCGACCCATGGCCGTTTCGTGGTGACCCGGTCGAGCCAGGCCCGATAGGCCCGGCCCGCCGGCAGCAGCCGGACGGCGTCAAAATCTGACGACGCATACCCCAGGCCGGCCATCATTTCCAGAAACAGCGCCGGATGGGAGCGGCCGACGCTCAATCCGCCCGTTTCCTCCTCGTACAGATTGGCGGCCAGCTCCCGGCGGATGCTCGCGGGGGGATTCTGCGCGGAAAGGCGCGCCAGGAAGACCGGAAAATCCCGGACGTAGACGGCGAATTCCTGCTGAAAATGGGTCTTGAGCTGCTCGCGGCTGATGCGATTGGAGCTGAAGACCGGCCAGGCCCAGTGGTGCTTTCGGTCCATGATCGCCAGCAGCGCCTCTTGAAATGCGCGCGGCGATGACACGGAAGCGGGAGCCATGCCTTACGACGACCCCGGCTGGGTCATGCGCCAGGGGTCGAGCAATTGCTCCAGCCGGTCGGGGGGCAGCACCTTGCGCGCCCGGGCGATTTCGCGCACGCTTTTGCCGGTGCGGTAGGCCTCCTTGGCGATGGCCGCCGCGGCGTCGTAGCCGATGACGGGCGCCAGCGCCGTGCACATCGCCAGGCTCTGCTCGATCATCGCCCGGCAGCGGGCCTCGTCCGCCTTGAGTCCCTGAATGCAGCGGCGGGTGAAGTTGTCGGCCGAGGCGGCGAGCAGGTGAATCGACTGCAGCAGGTCGTAGGCCATCACCGGCATCATGACGTTCAATTCGAAATTGCCGCTCATGCCGCAGACGGCGATCGCCGCGTCGTAGCCGATGACTTGGGCCGCGGCCTGGCAGACCGACTCGGCGATCACCGGATTGACCTTGCCCGGCATAATCGAGGAGCCCGGTTGCGTGTCGGGCAGCAGCAGCTCGCCCAGCCCGCAGCGGGGGCCGGAGCCGAGCCACCGGACGTCGTTGGCGATCTTCATCAGGCTGACGGCCGCCACCTTCAGCGCGCCGCTCGCCTCTACGATCGCGTCCTTGGCCCCCTGCGCTTCAAAATGATTGGCCGCCTCCGTGAAGGGCCGGCCGGTCTCCCGGCCGAGCAGGGCGATGACGCGGCCCGCGAACTGCGGGGGCATGTTGATGCCGGTGCCCACGGCCGTGCCGCCCAGCGCCAGCTCCAGCAGGGACGGGCGGCATCGCTCCACGCGTTGAACGGCCAGCTCGATTTGACGGGCGTAGCCGGAAAATTCCTGGCCCAACCGGATCGGCGTCGCATCCTGCAGGTGGGTCCGGCCGATTTTCACGACGCGGTCGAACTGCTTCGCTTTGGCGGCCAGCGCCTTGTGGAGCCCTCGCAGGGCCGGCAGCAGTCGCTCATCGATTAATTCGAGCGCGGCCATGTGAATGACCGTGGGAATCACGTCGTTGCTCGACTGGCTCTTGTTGACGTGGTCGTTGGGATGCACGCTCTTCTGGCCGATTTTTCCGCCCGACAGCTCGGCCGCCCGGTTGGCGATCACTTCGTTGGCGTTCATGTTGGTCGAGGTGCCGGAGCCGGTCTGGAAGATGTCGACGACGAACTGGTCGTCGAATGTCCCGTCGGCCACCTCCCGCGCGGCCTGCCGGATCGGCTTGGCCAACGACGGCTCGAGCAGGCCGAGCTCTTCGTTGATCTGCGCGGCCGCCCACTTGACCAGGCCGAGCGCCTGGATAAAGGCGCGGGGCACGCGCAGCCCGCTGATGGGGAAATTCTCGACGGCCCGCTGGGTCTGGGCGCCGTAGTAGGCGCCGGCCGGCACCCGCACCGGCCCCATCGAGTCATGCTCGATGCGATGGCCGGCCGGCCGGCCGTTGCCGGAGACGGACTGACGTAATGGTCGTGATCGTTTGTTCTGTTGCGTCGAGCGTTTTTTTTGTTTTACCATAGAGGCAGCCAATCATTTCAAAGTTTTCGGCAAAATGCAAGCCTGCATGAGAGGAGCAGACGATGGATCTGAGAACGAAATTTCCCCGCAGTCCGAAGGAGAAGATCGCCGGCTACGCGCACGTCGCCCGGATCATCGACAAGGCCCGGGCCCACAACGCCGGCACGCTGGGCGAGTATATCTACAATTGTCCCATGGACCAGTCTTGGTTTGAATTCACGGGCGTGGCGGCCGACGCCTTCACCGAGGCGGTCAAGACCCGTGACGACCGGCAGATGGAGGTCTGGGTGCGGCAGCAGATCAAGCCGCATACGCCGGAGGAGATCGAAGCCTGGAATGCCAAATTGCTGAGCCGCACGCCGTCGTCGCCCCAGAGCATGGAGCGGTTTCTGATCACGCGGCGGAAGATCGCGCCCGACCGGACGGACATCACGACCTGGCCCGACCTCATCGATCTGGAGGAAGGCCGGCCAGTGCCGAAAAGATAGGCTATGCTATAGTGTAAATATGCGGCGTCTGAACGGACAACACGGTTTCAGTTATCTGTTCCTCATGTTTACGGTCGTCGTGATCGGGCTGACCGTCTCCGTCGCCATGCGGCAGTGGAAGACCGAGATCCGGCGTGAAAAGGAAGCCGAGCTGCTCTGGCGGGGCGATCAGATCCGGCGGGCGATCGAGCTCTACTACCTGACGGCGCGAGCCGGGTTCAACGCCTATCCCAATAAACTGGAAGATCTGGTCAAGGATCCGAACAGTTCGGCGACGCGGCGCTACCTGCGGAAAATCTACACGGATCCGATTACCAACGGCGAGTTTGAGCTGGTCAAGGAAGGCAGCCAGCTCAAAGGCGTGCGGAGCGCCAGCACGGCGGCGCCGCTCAAGACGGGCAACTTCCCGCCCGAGTATCAGCATTTCGCCCTGAAAAACTCCTACCGGGATTGGGTCTTCGAATATCTTCCGCAAGGCCAGAAAAAGCCGCAGACGTAACGCTCAGAAATTCTCACCGCACTTCGTAAAGGAACACGCCGTTCTCGACGTGCAACACCGTTAATTTTTCACGCCGCAGTTGCTCGAACACCGCCCGGCTGCGCGCGTCGGGCCATCGGAACGCCGGATAACCCTCCTGCTCCAGCCGCCGCGCCTCCATCGCGTTAAAGAGAAGATGCGTCACCCCTTCTTGCCGCAACCGGGCGGCCAGTTCGTCCTCGTTCCGAGAATCTTTTGCCCACTCAATGAGCGGCGAGCGGTCATACTTGGTGCTCACGATGCGATCACGCTCAAGATGGGAGCCGCGGTATTCAGCCACGAAGAGCACCTTGGCCGATGGCGGCAGGAGGCGGTTGGCAGCCTCCATGACGGCGTACGGGGGCACCGACCAAGCCAACCACTGGCGCCGCTCGGGCCCGTTGCGCATGACCGGCCAAGGGGATGACAACGTCCGTTCGATGTCCGGCGGGCGTGCGGCCGGCGGGCCGAGCGCGCCGAAAGGTTCTAGATAGTTGTCTCGAAAGAGCGCGGCGGCCGTCAGCCATTGGGCGGTCAATCCCGCAAGCATGATTATCCACGCGGCGGCGCGAAGCCGCCGATGCGAGGCAAGCGCCATGAGTGCGGCGGCGGCGATGACGGCAAGCAGGGCGACCGCCGGCGTGAGATAGCGCGGCACGGGGCTGGTGAACCACCAGGCGGCCAGCGACCCGAGTATGAGGGGCAACAACGGGCGGATCGATGCCGCCCATGCCGTCCCCGCCAATGCCCCCGCCAATCCAATGGCGGCCGCGCCGGCCGTCAGCCAGCCGATATCAGTAGCAATCAGCCGGGGAAAATAATCCGCCCACAGCGCCGGCGCCACCCCGCCCGTGCCGAGATCGCGCCGCAGCAGCCGAAGGCCTGTTTCGTCGATGAACGGCGCGCCGGCCGCAAAGGCAGGATAGAACAGCTGGCCGGTGATGAGAAAGGTCCGCAGATACCACGGCGCGGCGACGGCCGCCGCAACGAGAAGCCATAAGCCGGTCTGGCGTAGCGCGCCGGCTCGATCCAGGGTGGCCGGCGGACGCCGCCACGATGCGGCCCACGCCAGAGCGAACCCGGCCAGGAGAAAGGCGGCGGAGTATTTGGCGCCCAGCGAACACCCCATCAGCAGCGCGGAGAGCAGCAGCCAGGAACGGCGCAGGGTACGCCGCCAATGCAGCCAGGCCAGCGCGCTCAGGAGCCCAAATGCGGTCAGTCCCAGATCATTGCCGCTGACCGTTGCCAGCAGCGTCACGGCCGGCGTGGCGACGAAGAACGTCGCCGCCAGCCACCCCGTCAGGCTGCGGCCGTCCAGTGCGCAGCCGAGTCTCCACAGCGACAGCACGCAGAGCAGGCCCAGCCCGGCGTGAAGGAGCTTGGTTCCCCGTTCATCGGCAAACGCCAGCGCGACGGCATACAACTGCTCGATATTGGCCGGCAGGGCGCTGTTGTAGTTCCAGGGCAACAGGCTGATGTGCCGATGCCGCAGCCAGTAGCGGGGGAGTTCCAGATGATAAATCAGCGCGTCATGAAAAAACTCGGGCATCAGCAGGCCGAAGCCGACCAAGCCCGCCGTCGCCAGCAGGCTCACAGATGGAATAATCTGCCAGCCTGTGAACTCCGCGGCGGACACATCTGCCGCGGTTTCCGATGGAAGGGAAATAAGCCAGCCGGCCGCCCCGACGGCCAACAGACCGGCCAGGATGAACGGAGTCAGCATCCCGGCCAGCCCGGCGCCAAAAATCAGGAGCGCCAACAGGCCAGCGCCCAACCCCACGGCGAATACGTGGCTCTCCGCGCGTGGGCAATGCACCCCAAGCGCCATGAGAGCTATGCGGCCCAATCCATCGGCGGCGATGGTGATGGCCATTGCCGTGGCCAGCGCCGGCAGCCAGGCGCGCGCAAGATCGAGAAGAAAGGACAGCACGTCGGCGGTCATTGTATCGGAATCCATGCTGAAGTGCCATGCCAGGTACATCAAAACCGAGCCTTGATTTGACGGGCGAGCCATGACTGCAACATGTATGGCGATGGGGGTGATCAGGGGGAGCTGAGCAGGCTCCTCCTGATGATGATCAACGCATGCTTTTTCTTGCAAAACAAGGGACTTTCTCCTACAATGCGGACGATTCATCGAATCAACGCGGCGCACACGGGAGGAACGGCATGATGAAGCAGACAGTTCGAATGATCGTCTTGAGCGCGTGGATCGGCGGCGGGCTGCTCCTGGCGCCCGGCACGGCGCGGGCGGGTTATCTCTCCGAAGCCGGGTTGGGAACGGCCAGCGCGCTCTTAACCTTCGTCTACGGACCGATCAAGATCAGCTATGCCGCCGTCGGCGGAGTGATCGGCGGCCTGGGCTATCTGCTCTCGGCGGGCAGCGTCGACGTCGCCAAGAAAATCTGGGTGCCCTCGCTGGGCGGCACCTATGTGATCACGCCCCAGATGCTTCAGGGAGAGGAGCCGATTCGGATTTTCGGCTCGTCCACCGCGGAGACGGCGGAGACGGTTGATCTGGAATATTGATTGGCGATCCACCTGATTATCGACGGCTATAACGTGATCGGCCATGGCGGCGGCCTGCGCGCCGACCTGGCGTCGCAGCGCGAGCGCCTGGTGCGCCGGCTGGCCGACTACCACCGGCGCCGCGGCCATCGGGTGACCGTGGTCTTCGACGGGTGGCGCGCCGGCTGGCCGACGGAGCGCGATGAATGGATCGACGGCGTCCGGGTGATCTATTCCCGCGAGGGGGAGCCGGCGGATGAGGTGATCGCTCGGCTGGCGCGGGCCGAGGGCGCCTCCGCCGTGGTGGTGTCATCCGACCGCGCCGTGCAATCGGCCGCGCGCGCAGCCGGCGGCGTGCCGTTGTCGTGCAGCGAGTTTTTAAGCAAACTGTCGGCGCGAGCCGAAACGCCCGCCGGGCCGTCAACGGCCGATGATGCAGGGAAAGAAGACGATACGGAAGAAGAACGGCCGGCCGTGAAGGGCGGGAATCCGCGCCGCAAATCCAAGCGAGAGCGCCGGAAGGCCGCGAAGCTGAACAAGCTTTAACGTTTCTTGCCGCCGGCTCCGTTCGGAGGGCTTGCGCCGTTTCCGGAGCGAGCCACTTCCAGCGTCGTATTGCCGATGTGAATCCGGTCGTTGACCTTCAGCAAGTCCCGACGCACTAAAAAACCGTTGAGGACGGTGCCGTTGGCGCTTCGCAGGTCCCTGACCAGCAAGGTCTCGCCAAACGATTCGATGACGCAGTGCTCTCGTGAGACTTCGACGTCCTTGAGCTGGATGTCCGCCTTGATCCCCCGTCCGATGACGAACTCCGGCTTCGAAATGACGAACCGCTTGCCCAGGTCGTCTCCTTCCACGATCACCAATTCAAACGGCCGGCCGGCCGGCAGAAACGGCGATTTGCCGTTGACGGCTTGGCGAATCGATGTCTCCGGGTCGGGCTTGGTTTCCGCGTCCGGCGGAAAGACCATGGTGCTGGTGCCGAGATCCGATTTCCCCGGCATGCCGCCACGGGCCGGCGTCACAGTAGACCTCGGGACGGCCGCGTTGCGCGGCGGAGCCGGATGGTTCACATGCTCGCAGTAGGGGCAGGCGCTGCCGTCTTCATCGTGGGTGGAGACTTCAAACACGGTTCGGCAATTCTCGCAGATGATCCGCATGGGTCACTCCTTGGGGCCGTCGGGCCCCGGCGTCGAGGCCGGAACCGCCGGCGCGGCGCGAAATGATTTGATGAGGGCCGCCGCCTCATCGGCCCAGGGGGCCGACGGGGCCAGCGACAGCGCGAGCTGCAGTTCCTCCACCGCCAATGAGCTGATATTTTTCTCCGCGTAGAGCCGTCCCAGGTCGTGGTGCAGGGTGGCGTTGCCGGGGAACCGGTGCAGGCCGTCGGTCAACACGACGATCGCCGCCTCGATTTTCTTCTGCTCGTGCAGCACCATGGCCAGCAGGTGATAGCCGTGCGCCGCCTGGGGATTGATGGACAGGGCCGTCCGAAGGTTCGACTCGGCGCCCGCCAAGTCTCCGGCCTGATAGGCCCGGCGCGCCTCTTCATACAGACGCTGCAGTTCCTGGCGCCGTTCCGGTCCCGGCCTCAATGGCGGCGCGCTGTCCGGCGGTCTCCAGGCCGGTTCGTCAAGAGCGCCGGTCACGCCGGCATCGGCCAGCACGGTCGCGGGCGGCCCTTGCGCCGGCGAGGGTGTGATGAATCGCGTCTCCTCCACGGCCGTGAGGCGGGCCACCAATTGGTCCGTCCGCTGATTCAGCGTGTGATAGGCCTGCTGCAGTTGCCGCCAGGGGACCAGCTCCGGCCGCCACAACGCCGCCAACAAGCCGAGCCAGCAGAGCGCCGCGACCGCGCCCAGGAACCTCTTCGTGACGGGCAACCGGACGGGCTTGGGAAGCGTGCTCGGCCTGAGCGGATCGTACGCGGTCGCGTGGCCGGATGACGCGGCGGCATGAGCCGGCCGGACGATCGTCGGCTGCTCGGCGGGCGGCGCCGCCGCGATTGAGGCGACCCGCTGCAGGCGGGCCGTGTCCTCGGCGATGTCCGGCTCGAACAGCGCGTGCATGTAGTTGGCCATCGACAGGCTGCTAAAGGCGTACCCTTTGGCCACGATCAATTGCTCGATCGCGATTTCCATGTCCGAGGCGTAGGGAAACCGGTCGGCCGGATCCTTGGCCAGCGCTTTCATGATCAACGCGTCGATGTCGGGGGACAGTTCGGGATTGAGCTGCGAGGGCGGCGCAATGTCGGCCTGCCGCACCTGTTCCAGCAGCGCAAACTCGTTGTTGCCGGTGAAGAGCCGCCGCCCCGTGACCAACTCGTGGAGCACAATGCCGAGCGAAAAAATATCGGAGCGATGGTCCAGCGCTTTGCCGGTGGCCTGCTCGGGCGACATGTAGGCGAGCTTGCCCTTCAACGTGCCGGTTCGGGTTTCGTTCGTTTGCGTGGCGGCCTTGGCGATGCCGAAATCGACCAACTTGATTTCACCTTCATACGACAGCAGCATGTTTTGGGGACTCACGTCGCGATGGACCAGGTGCAGCTCCCGGCCGTGCAGATCTCGTTTCCGGTGGGCGTAATCGAGCCCGTTGCAAATCCGGCTGGCGATCAGCAGCGCGTGGCCGACGGGCAGCGGCAGCGACCGGGCCTGGCTCCGCTGCATGACGGTCCGCAAATCCTTGCCCATCACATATTCCATCGCAATGTAATAGAAACCCTCCGTGGTGCCCAGGTCGAAGATCTGCACGATGTTTTGATGGGACAGCAGGGCGGCCAATTTCGCCTCGTTGATGAACATGCCGACGAACTCAGGGTCTTGCGTTAACAGAGGAAGAATCCGCTTAATCGCGACGACTTTTTCAAATCCCTTCAGGCCGGTCTGTTTGGCCAGGAAGAGCTCCGCCATGCCGCCGGCCGCGATCCGGTCGAGCAGCAGGTACTTGCCGAACCGCATCGGCGCCTTGCCGTATTGGACGGACGTCATCATCGTGAAACCCTCCGGCGCAGGGCGGCCTGAGGCCTCATGGAAACTATAGCCGTGATTGAAGAATCCGTCAAAATGAGGGGGGCAGCTTAAACAATTTTTCGCCGTTGCGGGAGGTCGCGGTCCGGATTTGCTCAAGTTCGGCGGGGGCGCGCAGCGCGGCCAGCGTGTCGGCCACGCGTGCGACCCAGGCCGGCTCGTTCCGCTTGCCGCGGTGGGGCTCCGGCGCCAAGAATGGGCAGTCGGTCTCGATCAAGAGCCGGTCGATCGGCAGCGCCCTGGCCACGTCGCGCAGCGGGCCGGCATTCTTGAACGTGACGATGCCGGAGAACGAGATATAAAAACCGAGCTCGATCGCCCGCTCGGCCATGTCGAGATCGCCGGTAAAACAATGCAGCACGCCCTTGGCGCCGGGCGCCGATTCGCTCAGAAGCCGCAGGGTCTCTTCCTTGGCGTCCCGGCTGTGCACGACCACCGGCCGCCCGGCCTCCTGCGCCAACCGGAGCTGAAGGCGGAACGCCTCAATCTGGGCCTCGCGGGGCGAGTGGCCGTAGTAAAAATCCAACCCCGTTTCTCCGATGGCGACGACTTTGGGGTGGCGGGCCAGCCCGGCCAACGCCGCGCCGGCGGCCGGCGTCAACGTCGAGGCATCATGGGGGTGGATGCCGACGGTGGCGTACAGATGCGGGTGTCGTTCGGCCAAGGCGATGGCCGCCCGGCTGGAATCCAGATCGGTCCCGATGTTGATGATCGCCGTGACGCCGGCCTCGCGGGCCCGCGCCAGGACGGCGTCCAGATCATCGGCGTACTGCTCGAATTGCAGATGGGCGTGGCTGTCGATCACGAGGCGACGAGGCGCGCCACCAGCCTGAACCGGATGGTCATCTGGTTGTCCACCTTGACAAAGAGCAGCGTGGGGGGCGTGAGCCCGAGCTCGGTGAACGTGAGCGGAAACTGGCCCGTTATGACGATGGTATCCGTGCCGGGCACGACCGTGACGGGCAGTTGCAGCGGCCGCGTGACGTCGCGCACCTGAAGCTGGCCGGACACGAGCAGCGTGGCGGCGCGCTCTTCGGCCGTCGGCATCTGCTTGATTTTGACCTGGCCCAGCGTAAACCGGATATCCGGATAGCGGTCGGTCTCCAGCATCGTCCGCATGTTCCGATCCCTCAGCCGGTTGCCGGTCTTCAGGCTGGCGGCCTTCACCGACACGGCGCCGCGGCTCGTTTGCTCGACGGCGACCGGGATGGCCTCGACGCGGCCTTCAACTTCGCGGCTGACGCCTGTAAAGCGGTGCAACGTCGCCCGGGCGTCGAAGGCAACGTCGCTCTTCTCCGGCACGATCAGGAAGAGCAGGGGATCGGCGCGCTCCATCAGCGGCGGGGAAGCGTCCGGCGCCGGCTCTTGGGCGGCGACGGCGGCGCCGACCAGCAGGCATGCCAGGAGGGCGAGGAGGTTCCGGCGCATACGCGGCCATCCTACGCCAGCGCCGATCGGATTTGCAAACGGACGGATATTCCCGCCGATTTTTGACTTTGTTCGACGATACGTGTACGATGTCGTTCATTACCGGCGACACCGCAACCATGCGTTGGATTCAGCGAACCCCCGATCAGGCCGTCGTTGACGCCCTCCAGCGCCACGGCGGTTTTTCTCCCCTCGTTGCGCGCCTGCTGGCCAACCGCGGCGTGGCGACGCCCGAACAGGCGCAACGCTATTTAGCCCCTTCCGCGGCCGACCTGATCGATCCGCTGCTGCTGCCCGACATCGGGCCGGCGGTCGAGCGGTTCCGGCGCGCGGTCGATCGGGGAGAACGGCTGATGCTGTTCGGCGATTACGACGTGGACGGCGTCAGCGCCGTCTCGATCTATCGGGAATTATGCGGCCAACTGGGGCTGGACGCCGTCGTCCGCCTGCCGCGCCGGCTGTCGGAGGGGTACGGGCTCAGCCGCGATGCGGTGCGGGAGGCGAAAGCCGCTCAGGCCGCCCTGATCGTCACGGCCGACTGCGGCACCACGGCGCTGGCCGAAATCGCGTTCGCCCGAGACGAGGGGATCGACGTCATCGTCACGGATCATCATCAGGTGCCCGGCGAATTGCCCGCCGCGGTGGCGACGATCAACCCCTGGCGGGCCGACTCTCGGTATCCGTTTCGCGGCCTCTGCTCGGCCGGCTTGGCCTGGAAGGTCGCCTCCGCCGTCGCCGGGCAACCGTGGGCGCCGGCGGCCATGGGCTCCTGGCTGGCGCGCAGCCTTGATCTCGTCGCGCTGGGCACGATCGCCGACGTCATGTCGCTGCAGATGGAGAACCGCTATTTTGTCGTGTCGGGCCTGAGCCTGCTGAATCACGGCGCGCGCGCCGGCGTTCGGGCGCTCAAGCGGGTGGCCGGCATCGAAGGGAAACCGGTGGGGGTGGGCACGATCAACTTCGCCCTGGCCCCCCGCCTGAACGCGGCCGGCCGGCTGGGCGACGCCGCGTCGGGCGTCGAGCTGTTGACGACGGCGGATGACGCGCAGGCGGCCCGCCTGGCCGAGCATCACCAGCGGGAAAATGAAGCCCGCCGGGCAATCGAGGACATCGTGCTGCGCGAGGCGCTGGCGCAAACGGCGTCGGTCAACGTCCGCGACGCCACCGCCGTCATCGCGGCGGGCGAAGGCTGGCATCCCGGCGTCATCGGCATCGTGGCCGCCCGCCTGGTGGAGCGGTACTACCGGCCGGCCGTCGTCATCGCCATCGATCCCGCTACGGGGCTCGGCCGGGGCTCGGGCCGCACGATTCCCGGCATCGATCTCTATGCGGCGCTGGAAGCGTGCGCGCCGCGGCTGGTGCAATTCGGCGGCCACCGCATGGCGGCCGGCCTGACGATCCGGGCCGAGGAGGTGGAGCCCTTCCGCGCCGCGTTCGCCGAGGCGGTGGCCCGCCAAGTTCAGCCGGCCACGTTCGAGCCGCTCCTGACCGTCGACGCGGAAATCTCCTTGGACGATTGCACCTGGGCGTTGATGGAAACGCTCGGCCGGCTGGCCCCTTTCGGGCCGGCCAATCCCGAGCCGCTCTTCATGATCAAGGGCGTGGTCCCCGCGAACGCCAAATCGGTCGGCAACGGCCACCTTCGCTTCACGCTCCGGGCGTCCCGTTCGGCCGCGCCTAACGGCGACCGCCCCTCGGGCCTCGCCATGCCGGCCGTGGCCTTCGATCAAGGTCATCGGGACAAGGAACTGGCGGGGGAAGGCTCGTTTGACGTCGTCTGCGCGCTCCGGGAAGAACGGTGGCAGGGCGAGCGCCGGCTGCAATTGCATATCAAGGATTTTGCCGTCGCGCCGTCGATGCCCCAGGCCGCCACGGCGGCCGGTTCAATCGCCCCCCTGGCCGTTCAGTGCCCGCCTCGCACCGGGGCCCCGCCATGAGCCCGCTCGCCACCTTCGAAGAGATCATCAATCAGGTGACCTCCTATAATCCGAGCGCGGACATCCAGCTCCTGCGCAAGGCGTATGACGTCTCCGCCGAGGCGCACGCGGGACAATTGCGGGAATCGGGCGAGCCTTACGTCAAGCATCCGCTGGAAGTGGCCCAGATTCTGACCAAGCTGAAGCTCGACGTGCCCTCGATCGCCGCCGGCCTGCTGCACGACACGGTGGAGGACACCAGCTATACCCAGGACCAGATCGCGCGGGAGTTCACCGAGGAGATCGCCCGGCTGGTCGAGGGCGTGACCAAGATCAGCAAGATTCCCTTCCGCAGCCATGAGGAGAAACAGGCCGAGAATTTCCGGAAGATGATCCTCTTCATGGCGGACGACATCCGTGTGGTCCTGATTAAATTGGCCGACCGTTTGCACAACATGCGCACGCTCGAGCATCTACCCGAGGAAAAACGCCAGCGGATCGCGCAGGAGACCCAGGACATCTACGCCCCGCTGGCCAACCGGCTGGGCATCGGCTGGATGAAAGCCGAGCTGGAGGATTGGTGCCTGCGCTACCTGGACCCGGACGTCTATTTCAGCCTGGTCAAGAGCGTCGACCGGAAGAAGGAAGAGCGCGATCGGACGATCAGCGAGTTGATCGACGTCGTGAAACGGAATCTGGTGCTGTACGGCTTTCCCGGCGAGGTGACGGGCCGATCCAAGCACTTGTACAGCATTTACCAGAAAATGCAGCGGCAGGGGATTTCCTTCGAAGAAGTCTACGACCTGGCCGCCGTCCGGATCATCACCGACACCAAAATGAACTGCTACGGCATTCTGGGGATGATCCATTCGCTGTGGCGGCCCGTGCCCGGCCGGTTCAAGGACTACATCGGCGTGCCGAAATCCAATCTCTATCAATCGCTGCACACGACGGTGGTCGGGCCGCTGGGACAGCACGTGGAATTTCAGATCCGGACCGAGGAGATGCACCGCGTGGCGGAGGAGGGCATCGCGGCCCATTGGAAATACAAGGAGCACGGCCGGATCGACGAGCGCGACGACCGCCTGTTCGCCTGGCTGCGGCAACTGGTCGAATGGCAGCAGGAGCTGGCCGACAGCCGGCAGTTCATGGACTCGATCAAGATGGACCTGTTCGGCGACGTCATTTACGTCTTCACGCCGAAAGGCGAGATCCGGGAGCTGCCGGCCGGCAGCTCCCCGATCG
>JBFMAJ010000027.1:0-13104 GCA_040755775.1 Nitrospirota bacterium | reverse complement strand
CCGTATAGGGCTCCTCGCCGGTCGAGGCCCCGGCGGACCAGATCCGGATCCGCCGGTCGGAGCCGGCGCGCCGGACCAGATCGGGCACGACGACCTCGCAGAGGGCGGAAAATTGGGCCGGGTTCCGGAAAAACGAGGTCTCGCCGATCGTCAACAGCTCGAAGAGCGCTTTTCGCTCATTCGGCCCGTGCAGGTCGTCCTGCAGGAATTGAAAGTACTCTTGCGGCGCCGCCTTCCCCGTCTTGACCATCCGATGCCCGATGCCGGCAGCCACGGCGTCATCCCGGTCGCGCGGAAAATGCAATCCGCACTCCCGGACGAGAAATTGCTGGAAGAGATGAAACTCCTCCTCCGTCAGTTTCAGGGGCCGATGCGGGGAGCGCGTCATCGCGCGCGTCCTTTCCCCCCGGCCTGTGCCAGCGCCGCCAGCTCGTCTTCGGCGAGCAATGCCGCGGCGTTCAGCAGCCCGATCATCCGGTCGCCAAGCCGGCCGACGCCGATCACATAGTGCCGCGCCATCTTCGAACGGACCACGGGGGGCGTCGGCTCGATCATGGACTCCTCGAGCTCGAGGACGTCGACCACCTCATCGACCAGAAAACCGACCACCGTCCGATTGACGACCGCCACCACGATCCGCGAGGAGGGCGTGGGCGGCCCCGCCGGCAAACCCAACGATTTGCGCAAATCGAGCACCGCCACCAAATGGCCGCGAATCGACGCCACGCCCTCGATGAACGGCGGCGCGTGGGGAATGGCGATCAACGGCCGCAGCCGGAGCACTTCGCGAACGTGATCGAGCTGGATCCCGTATTCCCGGCCGGTCAACCGGAAGACAACCAGCCGTTGCGCCCGGCCGTCCTGAGACGCTCTCTCCGGCGCGCTCATGCCATCCACCGGATCAGGGTTTCCGCGACGTCCGGGAGCGGCAGCACGCGGTCGACGGCGCCGAGCTCGATGGCGGCCCTCGGCATGCCGAAAATGATCGAGCTCTGCTCATCCTGCGCGATCGTCCGTCCGCCCCGCTCTTTGATCGCCTGCATGCCCCTGGCGCCGTCGCGGCCCATCCCGGTCAGGAGCACGCCGATCGCGGCGCTCCCGTAGCTGTCCGCCGCGGACTCGAACAGCGCCGTGACCGAGGGCCGGTGGCCCTGCACCGGCGGATCGTCGCTCAGATGGATCAACCCCGGCTTGACCACCCGCAGATGACGATCGTCCGGCGCGACATAGACAACGCCGGACTCGAGAGACTCTCCGTGGCGCGCGAGTTGGACGCGAAGCGCGCAGTCCGCCCGCACCCACTCGACAAAGCCCTCCGTAAATCCCTTCGCGATATGCAGGACCACGGCGACGCTGGCCGGGAAATGGGCCGGCAGCCGCCGCAGCACGTCAAAAATGGCGACCGGTCCTCCGGTCGACGCGCCGATGGCCACGAGCCGGCGGCCCGCCGGCGGCGCGTCGATCTGCAGCTCCAGCCGCTGCTGTTCAAGTTTGGCCAGCGGATGGCGGATGACCCGCACCCGAGACAACCGTTTGACTTTCTCGATCAGCTCCTTCGCCCCGTCGCCGCCGGGAACGAACGGCACTTTTTCCACCACGTCCAGCGCGCCGTAGGCGATCGCTTGGAACACGTTATCCCGCCCCCCCTGGTAGACTCTCGTGCTGAGAATCAAAATCGGCGTCGGCTGGAACGCCATGATCCATTTCGTGGCTTCGAAGCCGTCCATGACCGGCAGGTTGATGTCCATCGTCACCAGATCGGGGCGCAGTTTTTGGACCAGCTCCGTGGCGTCTCTCCCATTGCGGGCCACGCCCACCACCGCGATCTGGGGATCGCTGTTCAGAAACGTCTCCAGCAGCCGGCTCGTCGTGGCGGAATCTTCGACAACCAGCACCCGAATGACCCGGTCGGGCGCGTCGGCCGTTGGGGATCGATTCATCGCCGCCCCGCCACCGGCCTTACGCGGACGTCAATTGATCAATGGTTTGAAGCAGGATGTTCTCATTAAAAGCGTTTTTCACAATATACCCCTGCGCCCCGACTTCGATGCCCCGTCGCTTGTCCGACTCTTTTTCCAGCGTCGTCAGGAATACCACCGGAATCGCCTTGGTGGCGTCGGACGCGCGCAGCGCCCGGCAGAGATCGAACCCGTTCATTTGCGGCATTTCAATATCGGACAACACCAGATCGAACGATCCCTGCGCCACTTTTTGGAGCGCCTCCAGGCCGTCCGCCGCCGTATCGACGGAAAATCCCCGGGATTCCAGCAAGCCCCGCTCCAACTCCCGCGTGGTCAGGGAATCCTCCACCACAAGAATCCGCCGGCGCGGGCGCTCCGCGCGGGCGGGCGCTTTCACCGCCGGCGCGGAACGGTGCGCGGTTTGGGCCGACCGGATCAGGTCCGCGACATCGACGATTAACACCAGCTCCCCGGTGCCCAGCACCGTCGCGCCGCTCAAATTGCTCACTTTGCCCAGGTGCGGTCCCAGCGTCTTGATGTAAATTTCCTGATCGCCCAAAATCGCGTCGACGATGAAGCCCACGCGCTTGCCCATCGAGGCGATAATGACAACGGAGACGTCCGCGTCCGCCGTCCCGCGCTCGCCGTGCGTCGCGTCCTTCACGGTTCCATAGCCCATCGCCTCGTCCAACCGGACGACCGGGAGCAAATGACCGCGCACCCAGGCGGCCATTTTGACGCCGACTGCCGTGAGCGCCGATTCCGGCACTTTGATCGACTCTTCAACCGACAGCAGCGGGAGGGCGAACGACTCGTCTCCGGCGCGGACCAACAGCGCTTGAATCAGCGCGATGGTCAGCGGCAGCTCAAGGCGGAAGGTCGTCCCGGCGCCGGTCCGCGATGAGACCGTCACCTGGCCCTTGAGCCCCTCGACTTGGGTGCGCACCGCGTCCAACCCGACCCCTCGGCCGGAAACGTCGGTGATGATCTCGCTGGTCGAAAACCCCTTCATAAAAATCAGATTCAGCGCCTCTTGCTCGGTCATCGCCCTGAGGTCGTCTTCGCCCACCAGCCCCTTCTTCAGAGCCGCGATTTTGACCAAGCCGGGATCGACCCCTCGGCCGTCGTCGTTGACGGTGATCACGACCCGGTCGCCCTGATGCCTCGCGCTCAGCTCGACCCTCCCCCGCCGCGGCTTGCCGCCCACCTCCCGTTCGCCGGGCGTTTCAATCCCATGGTCGATGCAATTGCGCAGCAAATGGATCAACGGTCCCTTGATCTCTTCCAACACTTTTTTGTCCAGCTCCGTCTCTCCGCCCATGACGATAAAATCGATCTCCTTGTGCAGCGTGTGCGAAAGGTCCCGAGCCACACGGGAGAGTTGATCAAACAGGTGGGTGCAGGGCAGCATCCGGATTTCCTTCATCCGCCGTTGGAGCTCATCGACCACCGGATCGATATGGAGCATCTCGGTGGTGATCGTGTCCGACAGCACGAACAGCTCGCCGCGCAGCTTTCTCAGCATCTTGAGGCACTCGTGCAACCGGGGGCCGGACTCTTCACGGCCGAGATCGGACCGGTCATCGTGAAGCGACAGCGTCATCGACTCCAGATGCGACTGCAGTTCGGCGCTGATGCCGGTCAACGATTTCAGCAACGCGGCCTTATGCGAGGACTTGACCTTGTTGATCACGAGCTCTCCGACCAGATTGAGCAGCCGGTTGACTCTGGACAAGGGGATGCGAATCGTCTCGTCGATCGCCGGCGTCGCGGCCGCTTTTTCCGCGGCGGACGCCGTCTCCGAGGGGCGCTCCGCCGCGGCGTTACGCGCGGATGGGGGCGGAGCGGCCGGAGCCGCCTGCGCGTCCGGCAATAAGGCCGCCAGCCGCCCGCAGACGGCCGCGGCATCCACGCCCGTGGACGGCGACGCGCCGGCCTGCTCCAGCAACGCCCGGATGGCGTCGACGCCTTCAAAAATCCGGTCCGCCATCTCAGTGTGGAAGGTCTGCCGGCCGGACGTCACCAAGCCGAACAGGTCCTCGATTTTATGGGCGATCTCCTTGATCTCGACGAACCCCATCATCCAGGCCGCCCCCTTCAGCGTGTGCGCGACGCGGAATAATTCATGGAGCACGTCGGCATCGGCCGGATTCTTCTCCAACGCGAGCAGCCCTCGATCCATTTTGCCAAGGTGCTCGTCGGCCTCGGCTTTGAAGGTGGCGAACAATTCCGGTTGGTGCTGCGGTTCGCTCATTTGGTGCCGCTCCGTCCCATGAGCGAGGGCCTTACGTCGGAGTGTGCTGGGAGGGATCGCTGCCGTTCAGCTTGAAGCCGCCGATCGCCGTTTTCAAATCACCCGCCAGTTGATTGAGCTGAGTGGCGCTGGCGGCCATTTGCTTGGTGGAGGCGACAAACTGGCGGGTCACGTCGTTGATGTTTTCCATGGCCTGCACCACCTGATCGGACGCGGTCTTCTGCTGCTGGGTGCCGATGCTGATTTCCTTGATGACCTGAACCGTCTCCCCCACCATGCTGAGCCCCTTGGCGGCCCACTTGGTGGAATCCTCCACGCCCATGATGGCCGAATGGGTTTCCGCCTGAATCTCGCCGATCAACTGCCGGATCTCCTTCGTCGATTCGGTCGACCGCTCGGCCAGCTTGCGGACTTCGCTGGCGACGACGGCGAACCCCCGGCCGGCCTCGCCGGCGCGCGCCGCCTCGATGGCCGCGTTCAGCGCCAGCAGGTTGGTCTGATCGGCCAGATCGTCGATCAGCTTGGTGATGTTCCCAATGGCCTGGGTCTTTTCGCCCAACGCCAGAATCTTCTGCGCGCTCTGGCTGACTTTGGTGTTGATCTCCTGCATGCCGCGCAACATTTCATCCGCCACGCCGCTGAGGTTGACCGCATTGTCGGCGATGCGCGACGCCGTGCTGGCCAGCTCCGCCACCGTGGAAGAAGCTTCCGTGACGGCCGAGGCCTGCTCGGCCGCGCCGGAGGCTTGCTGCTCGGCCGCCACGCGAATCTGTGTGGCGGCCGAGGACACCTGCAGGCCTGCGTCCCGCACCTGCGTGATCAGTCCCCGGACGCCGTCGAACATCTTGTTGAACGCCATCCCCAACTGGCCGATCTCGTCCCGGGAGCGCACGTCCACCTGCTGGGTCAGATCCCCCTGCATGGCGGAGGCGACCGAGGTGGCGGACAGCGTCTTGATCGGGCCGGCGATTCTCCGGGCGAAGACGAACGTCACAAGGCCGATGAGGACCATCATGGCCAAGCCGGCGACCAGCAGGCGGCGCTGCAGCGCGCGCACGGTTTCAAACGCGGTCGCGGCGTCCTGCAGGGTCAGGATGCTCCAGGCCGTCATTTCGACGGAGGAATGCGCGTAGCCGATCAAGTAATCCTGATCAAGCATCCGCTCCAACCGGTAGCCGCTCTTGCCCTGCCTCGCCTCCTGCACCGACCGGAGCTGGTCGAAGCGCTCATTGAAAATGATGCCCCGCTTGCGGAAATCTTCAGGCGCGGAGATCGCGAAACCGTCCCGATTGACCAGCAACACCGACATGGGCGCGGCGCGCTCCTCCGCCCCCATGCGCAGCCCGCCGGTCAGCAGGTCCAATTGCGAGCGGACCAGCGTCGCCGCCAGCACGCCGATCACCGTGCCATTGCCGCTCGAACCCCGAAGCTGGAACATGGCCGAGCTGATCGGGGCGACGACCACCATGGCCGGTTCGCCGGCCAGGTCGGTTTGCGCCATATCGAGCAAGACGCTCTCCCCCTTAGCCGCGCGGCCAAACCACTCGTGCGAAGCGAGGCTCTTGCCCATCAACTCGGAATCGGTCGAAGCCACCACTTCGCCGGCGCCGTCGGTCACCAGAAAACTGTTGTAGAGGGGATACTGCGCCTTCATCGCCATCAGCCGGGCGGCAATCCGTCCATCCGCGTCGCCGGTCAGAACGTCGTGCATGACCTCCTGCGAGGCCGAGGAGTAGACGTCCTGCAACGCCTGATAGATCAACCGGTCCACGTGCAGCGCGGTCATGACCGCCATGCTTTCCAATCCCTGGCCGATCTTCTGGGTCAGAGCATCCCGGCTCGTCGAGAATGACACGTAGCTGAGCGCCAGCAGCGGCAACAGCGACAGGCCCAGAAATAACCCGGTCAATTTCCCCTGGATGTTCAGATGCATCTTCACGTGATGCCTTGTCTCGAAGACTACTGGAGTTTGTAGCTTCCGGCGGCGGCGGTTTGCTCGTTCGGCCGGATTCCATCGACGCTGATGACTTTCACCCCCTCGAGGTCATCCCCCAGCTCGCTGAGCAGCAGGTAGCCGATCGCGCCGGGCGCGTTGGCCACAAAGCGCTTCACCCCCAGCGCGGAGGGCTGCACGACCAGCGACAATGGGATCGGAGAGCCGGGGAGGAAAAATTTCCGCGTCGGCTCGCTGCGCAGCACCCGTTGATAAAAAATCCGCCGGGCTTCCGAATCAACGGCCCGGTTGACCGGGACGATCGGCCGGCCGTCTTCCCAGCTGCTTTTCCGCCCCTGGTAGATCAGGGCGAGCTGCGCCATCGACAAATCCGACGCCGGATTGCCGGCATTCGTAATCACCACGACCGCATCCGGCCCCGCGGACAGGACCGGAACCGCCGCGCTTCCCCACACGACCCCCCACCCGACCACGATGCTCCAGATCAGCCGCTTCATCATTGTCTCCTCATTGTCTCCTCGAGTCGCCGCCTTGCGCTAAAACGCCGCCGTCATCGAGGCCAGGACGCCGTTGCTCCCGCCCTGCTCGACCGCTTCGCCGGCCTGCGTATTCCACTGGTACTCCACCTTGAAAACGAAGGTCTGTGTCGGCCGGTAATTGACGCCCGCCACGTACCGCATGGTCCGGTTGTCCGCCTCCCCCAGGCCGGCGCCGTCGCCGTCATCGCTGATCGCCGCGTACCCCCACTGCCCCACGAGCGCAAACATCGGCTCGCTGAACCCGCGGCCCAAAAAGGTCTGGTTCAGGAACGCCAACCAGAACCGGTAGGCGATCTGCGCATAGGCGCCGTGCAATTTTGTCGGCACGGCCACCGGCACAAGCCCGTTGTCCGGTCCGGAGTCCAGCCGGATATAGGCGTACTCGCCCAGCAGCTCCACCGCCCCCATCGTCACCCTGAGGTCGGCGTCCAGGCCGTTGGCGGCGCGGCTGTTGGCGTATTGTCCGTGATAACCGCTGACGCCGATCTCCGTGCCGTACCGCGGGGAGACCGCCACGCGTCCCACCACCGCCTTATTATTGTTATTGTCTTTGCCAAAGGCTCCGCGGCTGTCCCGCAGTCCGCCGGTGTCGCTGATGCCGGCATCGTCATTCAGGCCGTTAATGACATACGCCTGATAACTGATGACCAGTTCGCCGGAGCTCGCCTGCCCCACCAGGCCGGCTCCCGCTTCGGCCCACGTTGTGGGCACCACCCGGCGGGCCATCACCGGCCGGGCCGTCAGCTCGCGCACCGTGTCGAAATGCTCCAAATTGATTCGGCCAAACGGTACCAAGATCACCCCGCCCCGAACGCCCAGCCAATCGGTGACCACGAATTCGATCCATCCCTGCTCCACCTCCACCTCGCCCTGCCGATTGCCCGCGGAGGTTTTCGCGGTCCGTTCGAATTCGATCTCGGCGAACCCTTTCAGCCGGCTGCCCATGTTGGCATTGATGAGCAATTCCACGTTTCGGGCGTCGAAAAAACTGTCCGCATTCTGCATGTTGACGAATTCCAGCGTGGCGTAGAGATTGACCCGCAACTGGTTGGCGACGTCCGATCCCGCCTCCGGTTGGCCCGGCGGCTCTTCCGCCGCGACGGCGGGACGGCCAAAGCCAAGCCCGACAGACAGGACCGACAAGATCAACAACGTCAGGAACGGCATCCGTTTCATCCGTGCTCTCCTTCTCGCCCCTTGGGTGCTTGGCTTACTCCCCGGTTCCGCGGCTTCGATGAATCAGCGACTCGGCCCTGATGATCGTCACGGCCTGTCCCTCGATTCGGCAACTCCCGTTCAGGAGGCCGGCCTGCGCGGGCTCGAGCGTCGGCAGCGGCGGGTCGATCTGCTCGTCGGCCACCTCCCCCACGCTCGATACGGCGTCGACGAGCAAGCCGGTCTCCAACCCCTCCGCCTCCACGATCACGATGCGGCTCTGCTCGGTAATCGGACGCTCCGGCAGCCCGAAGAGCCGCTTGGGATCGGTCACGGACAAGATGGCGCCCCTGACCTGGCAAACCCCGACGATGGCGCCGGGGACGGCGGGCAAGGACACGATCTGGCCGATGCACAAGACTTCACGCACGTGCCGAATATCGATGCCATACCATTGCTCCGCGAGCCGAAAGCAGACCACCTGCCGGTGGTCGCTGACCCGCTCTTCGCTCCTGGAATAAAAATCCTCGACCGCCAGGGCCGCGCCGGCGTCCGCCGGACCGCCGTTGTTGCCCGGCCCGTCCTCTCTGTCCACTGTCCGCTCAGCCATGATGCGACGCGATGGTCTCGAAACACGATGTTGATGTAAGCGTAGCAAGGAACAGTAATTTGTCAAACGACCCGCGCCGCACGGCATCCCCGCGATCCGATTGACAATCTCCGTTCGTATGGTACGCTGACAGAAAAAGGCGCCCAGATGACCCGCCCGCCATCCCCCCAGTTGACTCTCGAGCACTTCCACGCCTTCATCGAGCCGGCGATTCATGTGATTGAAAAAATGGTGGGCCTGAGCGTGCGTGCCGGCGTGCCGCGAGTGGGAACCTCGGTCCCTCAGGAAGAGACGGTGACGGTGATGATCGGGCTACGCGGCGACCTGACCGGCACCATTGTGTTCCGGTTCCGAACGGACCTGGTCCGCCGGATCGTCAAGGGGCTGACGGGGGACGAAGAAACGATCGACGAAATCGACGGGGCCGCGCAGGACGCGCTGGGCGAGCTGGCCAATGTGATCGCCGGGAACGCCACCGGCAATCTTCAGCGGCTGGGGCTTCAGGTCACGGTGACGCTGCCGGTCATCGCGATGGGGCGCGACTTCAGGCTCGTCTTTCCCGATATTCCGGAACTCGTCGTCATTCCCCTTGAGACCGCGCACGGAGACATTGAGATGTCGGTCACCTTCGCGGCCAAAGTCAACGGAGACAACGCGCCATGAAAACACGGGCCATGATCGTCGATGATTCCAGCACCATGCGGCAGATCCTGCGCGGCTTGCTGGAAAAAAACGGGTTCGACGTCGCCGCGATGGCGGAGAGCGGCGTGGAGGCCGTGGAGCGCTATCCCGAGGTGAAGCCGGATTTCGTCACGCTGGACATGATCATGCCCAGGCAGAACGGCCTCGTCACGCTGGAGCAGATCAAGCGGCTCGACCCGAACGCCATCGTCATCATGGTCAGCTCGCTGGCGGCGGAAGATTCGATCGTGGTCTGCAAAGAGGCGGGGGCGGCCGATTATATTTTGAAGCCGTTCGACGAAGCGAAAGTCATGGCGGTGCTCCAGCGCGTCCTCAAAGACTGACCGTCACGCCTCCGACGGTGTTCCCAACCACTCCCTTAGGACGGCGTCGAGGTCGGTCAACGTCACTTTCCGTACCTGGCCGTCCGGCCGCCGTTTCAGCTCCAGGCGGCCCTCTTTGAGCGTCCGGCCGCCGACGATCACCTGCGCCGGCAGGCCGATCAAGTCGGCGTCGTTGAACTTGATGCCGGCCCGTTCGTCCCGGTCATCGATCAGCACCTCGTAGCCCAGCGCGGCGGCCCGTCCGGCCGCCTGCTCGGCCGCGTCGCGGACGTCCGGATCGTTGGGATTGAGCGGCACGACGTGCAGGTCGAACGGCGCGAGCGGCGACGGCCAGCGAATGCCCTTCTCGTCGTGATGCTGCTCGATGGCCGCCGCCACGATCCGGCTGACGCCGATGCCGTAACAGCCCATCACCATCGGCTGCTCTCGGCCGTGCGGGTCGAGCACCGCCGCTTTCATGGCCCCGCTGTACTTGGTGCCCAGCATGAAGATATGCCCCACTTCAATGCCGCGATGCTCCTCCAGCGCCCCCTGGCAGCGCGGGCAGACGGCGCCCGGCGCCTTCTCGACATTCGCCCCGTACGTGCACGTCACGCAGGCCAGAATGCGGTCCTCGCCGGTCTCGGCCAGCACCATGAACTCCTGCGAATAGGCGCCGCCGATGACGCCGCTTTCGGCTTCGACCGGCTTGAACCGCAATCCGCAGCGCTCGAAAATCCGGTGATAGGCCCCGGCCATCTTCTCGTAGCTGGCCTTGGCGCCCGCCTCGTCCAGGTCGAAGCTGTAGGCGTCCTTCATGAGAAACTCGCGGCCGCGCATGACGCCGAAGCGCGGGCGGATTTCATCGCGGAACTTCATCTGGATCTGATAGAGCGTTACCGGCAACTGGCGGTAGGAGCGCACTTCGCGCCGGACCAAGTCGGTGACCACCTCCTCATGCGTGGGGCCCAGGCAGAAGTCGCGTTCATGCCGGTCCTTGAACCGCAGCAGCTCCTTGCCGTATTCGCCCCAGCGTCCCGTCTCCTGCCACAGCTCCGCGGGTTGCACCATCGGCATGAGCAGCTCCTGCGCGCCCGCCCGGTTCATCTCTTCCCGGACGATGCGCTCGACCCGGCGCAACGCCCGCAAGCCCAGCGGCAGCAGCGTATAGATGCCGGCCGCCACCTTGCGGATCAGGCCCGCCCGGAGCATCAGCCGGTGGCTGATGATTTCTGCGTCGAGCGGGTCCTCGCGAAGGGTGGGAAGAAACAGCACGGACTGGCGCCAGACAGAATCCATGACCCGCAGTGTTACTGGGGAGAGAAAATCCGCATGAGATCGTTCGAGAACGCCAGCAGCATCAACATCAGCAGCACCGCGATGCCCACGCGCTGGGCGATTTCGCGGGTTCTGACGGCCAGCGGCTGGCCCATCGCCGCCTCGATCAAAAAGAACAGGATATGCCCCCCGTCGAGCACGGGGATGGGCAGAAAATTCAGCACGGCCAGGTTGACGCTGATGATCGCCATGAACAGCACCAGATTGCCCAGGCCGGTCTCGGCCGCCTTGGCCGAGACCTGCGCGATCAAGATCGGCCCGCCGACCTCCTTCAACGGCACCACGCCCTGCACCAGTTTGCCCAGCGACAACACGGTCAGATAGGTCCAGTGGCCCGTCATCGACACACCCTCGACCAGCGCATCCACCGGCCCCGAGCGCACCGTCTCGAATACGCCGCCGTCCTTGACGCCGATCTGGCCGACGCGGCGGACCTCTCCGAACGGGAGCGTCGGCTTTTCCACCTCTTCCGGCACGACCGTCAACGTCAGCCGCTCTCCGTTCCGGAGCACCGACAGCTCCAGCGGCAGCCCCGCTCGTCCCTCGACCGCCTTGGTCATCTGCTCCCACTTCCGAATCGGCTCCCCGCCGACGGCCACGACGCGGTCGCCCGCCTGCAGGCCCGCCTGCATCGCCGGACTGTCGGGGGCAACCTCGCCCAGCACCGGCGCGTGCTGCGGCATGCCGCCGATGCTGAGCAGAAAGAAAAAGATGAACGCGAGCAGCAGATTGAACGAGGGGCCGGCCGCGACAATCGCCAATTTTTTGCCCGTCGATTGGTGCAGAAACGCCTGCGCCTGGTCCTTGGGCTCGACGATCTCGTTGGGATCGTCGCCGAACAGCCGGACGTAGCCGCCCAACGGAATCGCCGACACGCAATATTCCGTCTCCCCGGCCACGCGGCGCCAGAGCTTCGGGCCGAACCCGATCGAAAAGGTCAGCACCCGCACGCCCGACCAGCGCGCCACCAGGAAATGGCCCCATTCGTGGAACGCGATCAGAATGCTCAACACCGCCAGGAAAATGGCGACGGTTTTGATGACGCCCAACAGGTCAAAACTTATCGTGTCCATATCGCTCCATTTGCGCGCCCGTCCACGCGGCGCGCTCACTCATGTCCGGCCCGCGCGAATAGCGGCGCGGGCCCGTTCCCGGGCCCACCGGTCCGCCGCCATGACGTCGGACACGTCATAGAGCGGCTTGGTGTCGTGGGCCTTCATCGTCGCCCGAATAATCCGGTGAATGGCGGTGAAGGGCGCTTCGCGGTTCAGAAAAGCCCAGACCGCCTCCTCATTGGCCGCATTCAACACGGCCGGCATCGTACCCCCCTCGCGCAACGCCGCATAGGCATAGCCCAAACAGGGAAATCGGCGGCGATCCGGCTCCTCAAACGTCAGCGTCTTCACCCGCGCCAGGTCGAGCGACGGAATCGGCAACGGCAGCCGTTCCGGAAAGCTCAGCGCGTACGCGATCGGCCCGCGCATGTCGGGCAACCCCAACTGGGCGAGCATGGCGCCGTCCTGATATTCTACCAGAGAATGGACGATGCTCTGCGGATGGATCACCACGTCGACGCGCTCGGGCTCCATATCGAACAGCCACCGCGCCTCGATCACCTCCAGCCCTTTGTTCATCAGCGTGGCCGAGTCGATCGTGATTTTCGGTCCCATCTTCCAGTTCGGGTGGCGCAGCGCTTGCCGCGGCGTCACGCGGGCATGCCGCGCGGCCGGCACGCGCAGCAACGGCCCGCCCGACGCGGTCAGCACCAGCCGTCGCAGATCCGGCGTCCGCCGGCCGTGCAGCAGTTGAAAAATCGCGCTGTGCTCGCTGTCGACGGGGATGATCGCCGTGCCGCGCGCCTTCGCCTCGCGCATGACCAGCTCGCCGGCCATGACCAGCGTTTCCTTGTTGGCCAGCGCCACCTGCTTGCCGGCTTTGACGGCGGCCAGCGTGGGCGTCAGGCCCGCCGCGCCGACGATCGCGGAGACGGCCACCTGCGCCTCCGGCAGGGTCGCCACCCGGACCATGCCCTCCACGCCCGAAAGAATTTCAACGGGAAGGTCGCGGCACCGGCGCCGCAGCGCTTCGGCGGACGCCGGATCGGCGATCGCCGCGCAGGCCGGCCGGTGGCGGCGGATCTGTTGTTCCAGCTTGCGATGGTTTTTCCAGGCCGTCAGCCCGACGACGCGGTAGCGGTCGGGAAACGCATCTACCACCCGCAGGGTGTTGACGCCCACCGACCCGGTCGATCCGAAAACTACGATCGATGTGACGGCCACGCGGCCCCGC
>JBFMAJ010000026.1:0-13210 GCA_040755775.1 Nitrospirota bacterium | reverse complement strand
CACCATACCTTACGTCATTCATCTCAACGCGAGCGGTTCAATCGGCCCATCCCCTTTCTTCACGCCTAGTTGAACCGGTCGGGGAGAACCTTTCTTCGGGATAGTGACTTCGACCCACAGTTCCTCGCCTGGTGAGCGGCGCGATGGATCGGGGATGTGTTCGGGAATGAAAAATGCCACGGGTTTATCCAGTATCGCCAATCGTTGGTCTCCGCGTCGGATAAACCGTACGTGCAACGCAGAAGGATTATAGCCACGCTCCTGCTTGTTTGCTTCAGCGATCAGCCTGTCGCCTTCGACCCTGAGAAGGGCCGATGGGGTGGTGCCGACTTGACCGGGTTTTGATTCCTCGATTCCCCGGGGTTCTACGGCGAGCTGCAGGCTGACGTAACGGCCTCGGATTGGAAGGTCCGGATCATAGGGCGCGGTCAGCGCCCACACGCGGGGCCGGGTGGCTCTATCGTAGAGGAGTTTGGCACCGAGGGAAAGCACCAGGCTGACCTGCACGGCGGCAATCACCAAGCCTTTGACCCAGGGCTTCATGCGGTCTTCTGCTCCACTCGCGCAACCAGGCGCCGCCTCGTCTTTTCAAGCGCCCATCCACCCAGCAAGAACAGCAATCCCAGCCCAATCAGGCTGGCCGAGCGGCCAAGCTTGTCCATCACCGTTGAGAAATAAAAGAACAGCACGGTGAGGGCAAAGCCTGCCACACCAAGATTGACCCGCTCCTTGCGCGCTTCCTTCAGGCCCCACGCGATCAGTCCAGTCGACCCCGCTGCGCAGATCCCGTACGGGCCCAACTCATGCCAGACAAAGCGCCACAGACTGTCATTCGGTCCGGAGCGGAAGCTCGTCGTGCCGAGCACGACCACCCAGAGCGCCGCGATAAGGTTCATCCATACGGCGCCACGGCGCAGCCACCAAGCCACTCCGAGAGGAAGGATCAACGCCGCCGACCATCCGACGATGCGATAGCCTTCAGAAAGCGGAGCGTGCCGTGCAGTGATGTCTTCCGAGAAAAGGACCAACAACGTGAGGGGAATCAGCAAGAGCCCGCCGATCCAGGCGAGCACCTTGCGCTCGGAGGTTTCTTTTTCCGGGAACTGCGCTGTCAGATAGCTGATGGACAAGAGCAGCAGGCCCTCGGCGAGAATCGTATCGGCGCCGATCCAGATGCGCGTCGCTTCCATCCACTCGCCGCCGAGCCATAGGGGCGTCAGCAGGGCCGCGAGAGCGGCCTGAGGCCAATCAAGCAACAGGACCCAGGCCACCCAGGCGCCGAGCGCCCAGAGCATGACGCCGCCCGGCCAATGCTCCTGAAGATGAAAAATTTGCCCCGCAAGAAAAATTCCCGCACCCAGGCAGACTGTGCCAACCGCGTGGAGCGTGCTGGAAAGGACTGGAAACTGCTCGGTTGTGAACGCTCCCGCGATGTGAAACGAAGCCACGAGCAGCAGGATAAGTCCGAAACGCTCGGCCGGCGAGAGCGTATCCCAGTGCGCCGCGAAAACAGGAGCACGCCGGCACCTAATAACAGCCCGCCCAAGCTGATGGCGAGTAGCACTGGCCAGCGCAGCCCCAATCCCTTTTCCTGCTCCGCTTCGTAGGCGCGTATCCGTTCGGCAGTCGAGGTCTCAATCAGCGCCGCGCCTGTCCATCGTTCAAGATACCGTTCCCAGCGCGCAGCCAATGCATCTCTCCTTGGGGTTTCTCAGGCGAAATTATTGATTAAAATAGTCCTCCCATGTTGTTCTGTCAAATGAAATTTGTGCCCGAATCCACCAGATTTCTCAGTATTTCATCGCACTTTCGTCAGGTCTTTACCTGATTGTCTCGAAGTATCCCATTCGATATAGTGGAATATCTTCCCCCGATCTTTGACGAAACGCCTGAACTTGCGGCGGGGGAGGAATGGAAGGAGGGGGGCCATGAAACAGCAGAGACGACTCTTGGGCCTTCTCATGGCGGGCGCCTTGGGCATGGTGGCTACTGGCCATGCCGCCGTCGATTCACCGGCATCGTCTCCACAGCCGGACGAGGGCAGCCGGATCGTTCTTGGCACGGTCACAAAGACGGGGAGCGCGATGTCCTCCATCAGCACGGAGGAGGGCACCGTCCGCCACTACAGCACCAAGCAGCTGAAGCAGACGGAAAAAATCCCCGACGTCCGCGTCGGCGATCAATTGGCGATCGTGTTGAACAATCACAATCTCATCACCCATATCGACCAGGCGGCCCATGATCGACGGCCGCTGCATCGGACGGTGATGGGGCAACTGGTGACGGCGTGCGTGGGCTGGAAGGGGGCGGCCGATCAGGGCATCGTGGAAAAAAGCTGCGGTGATCCGGAGACGCGGCGCAGCGTCACGCTAAAACACGAGGATGGCACGCTTCACACCTACATGATGAAAATGGCGGCCAGCATGAAGGTGCTGCCCATCGAGCCGCACGCGCACGTGGCCATGGAAATCGACGAGGCCAATGATCATGTGATGGATTTTACGGTGGCGGCGAAGTAAGCAAGATTAACCCGCCCCGATCAACATCGCGCTGCGGCCGGGGAGGCGCCAGTGCCCGCCGGCGCAGGGATCGACGATGCCGGGGCCGCCGTAGCGCGGGTCGTCGCTCGACCAGATGAGCCGCCACTGTCCCGAGCGGCCTGGAGCGAGCAGCGGCTCGGACGGGGGCGAGCCGTCGAGATCGGCGCCCAGATTGACCAGCAGCAACCGGTCGTCGCCGTCGGCGCCGAAAAAACGCAGCACGAACGCCTCGGCCGAGAGCACCGCGCCGTCGATCCGCTCGCGCGACTGCGCCGAGATCACCGGATCGTCGCGCCGGATCCGAAGCAGGTCCCGATGAAGGTCGCAGGATTCCCGGTGCGTCCGGCGCTCGGAGACATCGAGCTTGCAGCGGGCAAAGGTCGATTCCGCTCCCGGGTCGGGGATGTGATCCAGGGCCTGGGCGCAACTGGGAAACTGCGCCAGAGCGGCCTTGCGGCCGCGGCGGACGGCCTCGTCCAGCTCCCCCTCGTGGTCCGCAAAGAAGGTGAACGGGCTTGACGCGCCAAACTCCTGCCCCATGAAGAGCAGCGGCGTCTGCGGGGCCAGCAGCAGCAACGCCGTCATGGCGCGATAGGCTCCCGGCGAGGCCAGATGCTCCAGCCGTGTGCCGTCGAGATGATTGGCGATCTGGTCGTGGTTCTGCAGATAGAAGACAAACGCTTGAGCCGGCTCCGTCGTGACGGGAGTTCCCCATTCTTTTCCGTGCCATGACGAGCGCTGCCCCTGATAGAGAAATCCGCGCTTCACGGCGGCGATGAATTCCTGCGGCCGGCCGGAATAATCCGCCTGAAAGGCTTCGCGCCGGCCGGTCAACGCCACCCGGGCCGCATGGTGAAAGCCGTCGGTCCAGACGGCGTCCATGCCGTAGCCACCTTTGTCCACCGGGGCAAGATGCCGGACCTCTTCGGCGTCATTTTCGGCAATCAGCACGATCCGCCGGGGTGAGGCGGCCTCGCGAGTCCGGCGGGACAGCTCGGCCAGAATGTGGGTCGGGCCATGGTCATAGACCCGTTGGGTCGCATCCAGCCGAAGGCCGTCCAGATGGAACTCGGCGATCCAGTAGCAGGCGTTTCGAAGGAAGAATTCGCGGACGGGCCCGGCGCCGGAGCCGTCGAAGTTGATCGCCTCGCCCCACTCGGTGTGATGCCGCGCGGTGAAGTAGTCGTCGCTGAACTCTTTCAGGTAATTGCCGCTTGGCCCCAGATGGTTGTAGACCGCATCGAGGATCACCCCCAGCCCCTCGGCATGGGCGGCGTCGACGAAGCGCTTGAGCGATTCCTCGTCGCCATACTGACGGGAGGGGGCATAGAGATCGACGCCGTCGTAGCCCCAGTTGAATCGTCCGGGCCATTCCGCCACCGGCATTACCTCGATGAGCGTGACGCCGAGCCGGCGCAGCTCCGCCAGCTCGCGGGCGGCGGCGTCGAACGTCCCTTCCCGGGTAAACGCTCCGACGTGCAGCTCGTAGAGCACCTGGCCCGGCAGCGTAACGCCGCGCCAGTCCTCGTCGCGCCACCGGTAGGCCGCCGGATCGACCACCAGGGACGGGCCATGCGGCCCTTGCGGCTGAAACCGGGAGCAGGGATCGGGGAAGCTGCCGCCGCCGTCGAGCCGGTACCGATAGAGGACGCCGGCGCCGACGCCGGGCGCGGTCGCCGAGAAGTAGCCGTTCTCCTCCGGCGACAGGGGGACGGTCCGAGCGTCGCCATCGAGCACGACCTCCACGCGCTGGCGCTTCGGCGCCCAGACGCGGAACCGGGTCGCTCCTTCCAAAACCTCGGCTCCAAGCCCCAGTTTCCACATCGTGACGTTTCCTTGGATCTTCGGCGGCGGGAAAGAACGATCGGACGCGGCGCTTACTCGCTATTATATGCGTTCGGGAAAGAGGCTTTCAAACGGCCGGCTCGGCGCCGGCTCGGCGAGGCTCGCCGGGCGGAGCGTCAGGACAGTCCGTCCCGCGGCAGCGTGAAGTAAAAAGCCGCCCCTTCGTTGACGCGTCCTTCGGCCCAGACCCGGCCGCCGTGCCGGTGAATGATCCGCTGCACCGTCGCCAGCCCGATGCCGGTGCCGGGAAACTCCGAGGCGTGATGGAGCCGCTGGAAGACGCCGAACAGCTTGCCCGCGTAAGTCATGTCGAAGCCGGCGCCGTTGTCCCGTACGGCGTAGGCGGTTTCCCCCTCGTGCGTGACGACCTCGAACGCGATGGCCGCGCCGTCGCGCTTTTGCGTGAATTTCCAGGCGTTGCCCAGCAGATTCTGGAGCGCGATCCGCAGCAGTTTGGCGTCCCCGACGGCGGCGACGCCGGGCGCAATGTGGAATGCGGCGCGCCGGCGGACGTCGGTCTGTTGAAGCTCATCGGCGATGGCGCGCGCGACGGCGCTGAGGTCGACGGGTTGTCGCGTCATCTCGCGCCGGCTGACGCGCGACAGCTCGAGCAGATCGTCGATCAACTCGGCCATGCGGGCGCAGCCGTTGAGAATGCGCGCCAGATAGTCCTTGGCCGTGCCGTCCAGCGAGCCGCCGTAGTCCTGCTCCAGCGCCCGGCTGAAGCCGTCGATGGCGCGCAGCGGCGCGCGCAGATCGTGCGACACGGAATAGCTGAAGGCCTCCAGCTCCTTGTTGGCGGCTTCCAGCTTGGCGTTCAAGCGGGCGGCTTCGCCGTTGGCCCGCCGCAACGCCGCAATCGTGCGGATGATGATCACGGCCAGCAGGCAGTTGACGGCGAGGATGGCGCCGTAAAAGACGAGCAACGTCCTGAGATTTTCGCTTCGTGATGCAAAGGCGGCTCCGACCGGTTGCTGAGCGACGACCACCCATCCGTAGCCGGGCACCGGCTTGTAGGCCGACAGCCGTTCTTCCTGTTCGATGGGATTGAACCCCATGGTCACCCCTTGCTCCCCGCGAAGCGCCTCCCGGACCGCCGGCACGCCGGAAAAATCGATAATCTTTCCCTGGAGCGGAAATTTCGGATGCGCCGCCAGGGATCCCTTGTTATCCACGACGTAGACAAACCCTGAGGGACCCACGTCGACGGCCTGGACCCACTCCAACAGCGTATCCAGCCTGGCCTGCAGCACCAGAATGCCGGTCACCGTTTGGTCGTCCGACCGGATCGGCGCCGCCACGGCGATGACGTTGAGCCGCGGCTCGGCCGCCCGCGTGTACACCTCGGAGACGTAGGGGCTCCATTCCCGACTGACGCCGCGATACCAGTCGCGGAAGACGAAATTCTTCCCCCTGACGCCCGGCAGCGGCGGGATATCCGCCATCAGCGTGCCGGCCGGATCGGCAATGAAGATACGATCGATGAACGGAAAGTCCGCCGGGACGGTTTGCATGATCTGGATCGCCTCGTCCCATCGGCCATCGGCGACCAGCCGCCGGAACGCCACCCGCGTCGCCAGCGAGATGGCGAGATCTTTGGCGCGGTCGAGCTTTTCCTTCAGCGTCACGGCGGCCAGATGGGCGATCGTTTGCCGCCGCGACAGGGCGGACTCGGTCAGATCCCTGGAAATTTTGACGTAGCTGTAGGCGCCGATGATGATCACCGGCAGGACGACCGCCAGAAAAATTCCGCCGTGCACGAGCTTTTGCCGCATCGTGCCACAACTGTATCGCGTGACGGCCGAATCGTCAAATCGTTGAAAAGATGGCGAAAACGGAGAGGGCGGCTACGCGGCCGGCGGCGGCTCGGCAAGGTGCGCCAGCAGGCGGATGGCGTCGCCCACGCCCTTGAGGTTGTAGCGGGCGTGGGTGGTGGTGATGCCGACCCGGAGGGAGTAGGCGGCGTCGGGCAGCGCCGCGAACAAATCCTCATCCGTCCAATCGTCGCCCAGCGCCAGGATGAAGTCATGCTCTTTGCGCGACAGCCAGTGAAGAGCGGCGCCGCCTTTATTGGCGCCCGTGCGACGGACTTCGATCACCTTGTGGCCGCGCATGACCTGCAGATTCATATTGGCGGTGAAATTGACCAGTTGATCCGTCAATTCGCCGGCGAGCCATTGCCCCTGCTCCGGATCGGCCAAGCGGTAGTGCCAGGAGACGGAGTGCTCCTTCTCCTCGACGAAGGAGCCCGGCAGCCGGTCGGCGTGCAATTGCAACATCGGCATCAGCGCCGGTTTCCATTCGTTTGTATGCGGGGCCAGCATCGTCCAATCGGCATTCGCTTCTTTGATCCAGATGCCGTGCTCGGCGACGAAATTCAATGACAGCCCGCCGAACCATCGCTGCAACGTTTCGCGCGTCCGCCCGCTGATCAGCACGCACGTATTCCGGGGATCTTCCGACAGGCGTCGCAGCAGGCCCATGACGTCGGGCCCGGGCTTCGCGAGATCGGGATGGCGCACCAGGGGCACCAGCGTGCCGTCGTAATCGAGCAGGATCAATCGCCGCAACGCCCGCCGGTAGTCCCCGGCCATCTGCTCGGCCACGGAGCGGGGCAGCAGCTTGGCGTAAAATTTGTTTTGCGCCTGCGCCATCGACGTGAGCTCCTGCACGAAGTCGTCGGCCCAGCGGACGACGTCGTAGCGGCGGAGCCGGTCCTGCATGATCGCGTTGCGCCGCCGCTGCTCCTCGGGCGCCATTTCCAGCGCCTCCCGCAGGGCCTCCGCGATCTCCTCGATGTTGTTGGGATTGATGATGATCGCCTCGCCCAGCTCCTTGGCGGCGCCGGACATCTCGCTGAGGATCAGCACGCCGGTCCGGTCATGGCGCGAGGCGACGTATTCCTTGGCGACCAGGTTCATGCCGTCGCGCAACGGGGTCACCAGGGCGACGTCGCTGAGGCCGTAGAGGGCGACGAGGGGGGCGAACGAGAGGGACCGGTATTGGTAGACGATCGGCGTCCAGCCGACGTTGCCGAATCGCCCGTTGATTTTGCCGACGAGCTCCTCGATCTGCTTCTTCATGAGGTCGTATTGATGCACGCCGATTCTCGACGGCACGACGACCATGATGATGACGACGCGCTCCCGCAGGGAGGGATGGGTTTCCAGCAGCCGCTCGAAGCCCTGCAGGCGGTTCAGAATGCCCTTGGAGTAATCCAGGCGATCGACCGACAGGATGATCCTGGCGCGCGGAAGGCTCTGTTTCAGTTCCTCGCGTTCCCGTTGCACCTCCGGCGCGTCGACCGCTTCGGAAAATTTTGTGAAATCGATGCTGATGGGGAATGCGCCCGCCTTGACGATGCGCTCCGGCGTCGTGATCTGCCCCATCTGATGCTCGTAGCCGAGGATGCGAAGCACGCTTTGCAGAAAATGCTGCGCGTCGTCGTAGGTGTGAAAGCCGTTCAGATCGGCGCCCAGCAACCCTTCAAGGATGTCCCGCCGCCACGAGCCGGGCAGCAATCGGAAAAGCTCGAACGAGGGAAACGGCGTGTGCAGAAAAAATCCGATCGGGGTGTCCGGCGCCTGCACCCGAAGCAGCTTGGGCAGCAGCATCAAATGATAATCGTGCACCCAGACGATGTCATCCGGTTTCAAAATCTCCGTCACGGCCTGACTGAACATCTCGTTGACGCGAAGGTACTGTTGCCAGAATTCCTCTTGATAGGAACAGTAGGAGGGAAAATAGTGAAACAACGGCCAGAGGGTCTTGTTGCAAAAGCCAAGGTAGAAGGCGTCCATCTCCTCTTGCGACAAAAACACGGGATGGGAATGAAATTGCTCGAGCGCCTTGACCGTGAGCTCGTCTCTGCGCGTCTCCGAGACCGTGCCGCCGGGCCAGCCAATCCAGAGGTATTCGCGCTCACGACCAGGCTGCGTGTGGAGCGATTCAAAATAGGCGTTGAGCGCGGAGACCAGGCCGCCGGGGCTTTCCTTGAGATGCAGGGTCCCGCCCTCTTCGACGGCCGTAAACGGAAGCCGGTTGGCGACGATGATGAGTCGGCGGTCCTGCACGGGTGCATCCGCCCGGGGGTGATCCTCCGGCGTCACGAGAGGTGAACGATGTCGCCTTTGTGGAACAGCGAGACGAACAGCAGCATGTAGTCCCGGATATGCCGCGTGATCAGGAAATTATTTTTGACATGCTCCCGGCCGTTGTTCCCGAGCTCCTGCGCGAATTCCGGCTCGTTGAGAAGCTGCCTGATCCAGTGCGCGGTCCCTTCGATGGAATAGGTCAGAATGCCGGACTTCTTGTGCGTGATCTGCAGGGGAATTCCACCCACGGCGCCGGCGATGACCGGCCGGGCCTTCCACAGCGCTTCGGAGACCGTCAGGCCGAAGCCTTCCCGCTTTGACTTCTGCAGCACGATGGTGGAGCCCCGCTGCAGGGCGTTGATCTCGATGTCGCTCGCGGGGGGGAGAAACAGTACGAAGATGTCCTTGTCCTTCTCGGCCTCCTGCTTCACCTGCTCCATGATCATCGGTCCTTCGGGGTCGTCCGTGGCGCCGCCGCCGGCCAGCACCAATTGGCAATCGATGCGCTTCTTGGCGAGCTTGTAGGCCTGGATCACCCCGATCGGATCCTTCAGGTAATCGAAGCGTGAAATCTGGGTCACGACCGGTCTCGACCGGTCAATGCCGAATCGGGCGAAGACCGCATTGATAGTGTCCTCCGGGAGTTCCTTGTTCTTGTCGCTCAGCGGATCGATAGACGGGGGGATGAGCACCTGTGTGATCGGCAGCGTTCGGACGAACACCGGGGAGGAAAAAATCGCGGCGTCATACGCTTTGATGTAGGACTCCATGAATTTCCAGATCGTCGGGTCAGGGCGCGAAAAATCGATGTGGCACCGCCAGATCCAGTTTTTGCCGATGCTGTTCCGCTTTTCGATGAGCGCGACGGGCTGCGGGTCGTGCACGAGCACGATGTCGGCAAACTCCATGCTGGCCGCATTCTGCCGGTTGACATCGAGGAAGTACGCGTACTCCTCATCGGTGAGCTCGACCGGGACGCCGTGCAAACCATTGTGAAATTTCTTCGTGATGATGAAAAATTTCTCGTCCCCCTTGATGACGTTCCACCGGGCATTCACGCCCAACTGTTTCAAAAGGAGCATCATCCTGGTCAGGATCTCAGCCACGCCGCCTCCGACCGCCGTCGAGTTGATGTTCTGGACGCTTTTGCCCTCCAAATGACCGGCGAGCAGGGAGAGCTCGTCGATGACGGGCTGGCCGACGACCGGGATGTAATCCTCAAGGCGCAGCATGTTTGCTCACCAGGCCGGAAATTTTCTTGCGCAATCCCTCCAGCGTGTAGGTATAGGGGTCCAGCCGCCTGACGGCGTCCGCCAGCTCCAGCTTGCCGAGATCCTTGAACCACAGGGAGAAGTCATTTTCGTCCTGCTCGAGCCGCAGCCGAGCCGCAAAAATATGGTAATAGAGGCTGTTGATGCTGATCCGTTTCAGAATGTCCCCGAATTCGCTGAGGTTGTGGGCGATGTGCGGGGTGCTGAAGACGAACGTTTGAGACGCCATAAAGTGGAATTCCTCGCCGGGGGGGCAATCGGCCATGCCGTCCACTGTCTGGAGGTGCGCGGCGATGAGCTCTTCCAGGCGGTTCCGCAACGAAACGATGGTGTGAAATTGAACAATGTCGATGCTGGACAGTTTTTCTCCCAGGACGGCGTCGTTGAGCACTTCGCCCACCCAGTGCGCGAAATCGTTGGGCGGCTCGGGCGACAGATAATGGTGCTGCTGCAGGAACCGGTGCGTGTGATGATAGATGGACGCGTTTGGCACGGCTCGGATGCCCTCAAGCAGTTCGGCGACGTTCCTGGCTTTCACGCCGAGAAGGATCGTCTGATCCAGTTGGGTACGAAAATGGAACGGAGACATGGCGAATCCCTTGGAGAATGGTGAAACACGCGGCGATGAAGCCATGGCCGCGTCTCATCGCCGGTGCGGCGGTTAAGACAGCCTAGCGTTTTCCCGGCGCGGTTTTCAAGCCGCTGAGCCCCGTTCAGGCCCCGATGTGCTTTTTCAGGATCTCCGACCCCGTGATCGCGGGGTTGTCGGCGCCGAGCCGGTTGGCCTCTTCGAAATGCACCGCGGCTTCTTCATGGTGGCCCATTTTATCCAGCGCCAGGGCCAGATTGAAATGAGCCTCGGCCGAGTTCGCGTCCGCTTTCAGCGCGTCTTCATACCAGCCCGCCGCCGCGTCGAAATGGCCCAGCGCATAGTGGCCGTTGCCTTCGTTGATGGCGTTGGCGGCCTCGGCGTTCGCGCCGGGCGGGGGAGCGAGCGCTTCGGCCGAGCCGGCCGAGGGCATGTGGGGCGCGCCGGGGTCCTGCCCGGCGGACGGCGAGGAGCTTGCGGGCGCCGGGGGCGCATCCGAGGGTTTGTTGTAGCACGCGGCCGCGCCCGTGAGGACCATCGCCGCCAGCACCAACCATGTGTGATTGCGTTGCATTCGCCTGCCTCCTTTGTTGGACGCGCGCCGTTTCCCGGAAGGAAACGGCCGTGATTACTCGGGCGGCCCGATCGGCGCCCGGACGTCGGTCGATTTGAGCTTGTCGCGATAGGCCTTCAATTCGCGGCCGGCCGCCAGGCAGGCCGCCTTGATCGCCTGCTCGAATGTCTTTTCCGTCTTGTTGGCCGTAATCGTGGCGCCGCGCACGGAGAGCACGACCTGCACCGTGGCGACGCGCCCTTTCTTATGGTGCCGGTTTTTCTCCAGCGTCACGCGGGCGTGGGTGACGTCGGCGGAGTTGTTGCGGATTTTCTCGATGTACCGGGCGACGCTGGCGCGCCAGCGGGGCGCCATGGCGATGTTCCGGCAATCAATGCGTAAATCCACGCAGCCTCCTTGTGGTGGAACGCGGCACGCCCGCGGCCCGGCGGGCACGGTCTATCGTATTAAAATCCGCCGCAAAAAGAAAGCCTCTGTCACGGTCCGGCGGCGCGATCCGCCCAGCGATCGACGGCCCACGCCCAAACCCGTCCGATCGGCCGCTGCGACAATTTCTTGATGGTTCGAAAATCGGCCTCCGTGTGGCAGATCTCGCACCGCGCGCCCAGCTCGCCGGCATGCGGGTCGTCCCGTTGGTGGCAGGTCACGCACAGCCGCGAGGTTTTTCGCGTGAACAACGGGCGGACGTGGCACTGTTCGCAGGCGACGCCGGCATGCTTGCCGGCCAGCGCGTAGCCGGTCTCCTTGGCATGGTCGAACGCCTTCAGCTCCCACGTGTCCGTCGCGTGGCACTCGCCGCATTGCTTCCCGAAGTTCCCCTTGTGGTCGTCGTCTTTTTTGTGGCAGTCGATGCACTGCGACGGCGTCTTCCGGACGTAGAGCGGCGTGACGTGGCATTTCCCGCATTTCACGTCGGCATGCTTGCCCGTCAGTTGGAATGTCGCGTCCTTGGCGTGATCGAACGTGATCCGCTTCCAGTTGTCGGCCGTGTGGCAATCGGCGCATCGTCCGCCGAAGTTCCCCTTGTGGTAGTCGTCCTGCTTGTGGCAGTCGAGGCACTGGGACGGCGCGTCCGTGAACAGCAGCGTCTGATGGCATTGCGCGCAGCGGACGGTCGCGTGCTTGCCCAGCAGCGGGAAGTCGGTCTTCTGGTGGTTGAACGTTTTGACCTCCTTCCATCCGCGTTCCACGTGGCATTGCTCGCAGGCCGCGCCCAGCTTGCCCTTGTGGGGGTCGTCCCGTTTGTGGCAGGCCGCGCAGTCGGTCGGCAGCGTATACCGTTCCTGCGCGTGGCATTTCGCGCATGGCACGGCGAGGTGCTTGCCGAGCAGGGGATACTTCGTCTTCGAGTGGTCAAAGCCGATCCGCTTCCAGGATTCCGCGGTGTGGCACCGGGCGCACTCCGCGCCCAGCCTGCCCTTGTGACGGTCGTCCCGTTTGTGGCAGGTGACGCAAACCTTCGGCGTTTCGCCGAGCCGTGGCGTCGTGTGGCATTTCAGACAGGCCACGGTCTTGTGGCCGCCGGTGAGCTTGAAATCGGTGCGGTCATGATTGAACGGAGATTCTTTCCAACTGCGCGCCGTGTGGCAGGATTCGCACCGGGCGCCCAGAATGCCCTTATGCGGGTCGTCCCGGCGGTGGCAGTCCGCGCAGGCCGTCGGCGTCGCCGCGAACGACGATCCGGGCGCGTGGCACGCCTCGCACTTGAGGGGGCGGTGCTTTCCGTCCAGGGGAAATTTCGTGGCCGCATGATCGAAGCTGATGTCGGTCCACCGGTTGGGATTGTGGCATCGCCCGCACTCGTTCCCCAGCGCGCCCTTGTGCGCGTCGTCCGTGCGGTGGCAGGCCAGGCAGTCGTGCGGCGCCTCGCGATGCTTGGCCTGGGTATGACAATCGGCGCAGGCGACGGTCTGATGTTTGCCGGTGAGCGGGTAGTCGGTCTTTCGATGATCGAAGGTCTGGGCGTCCAGGCTGATCAGCCCGCCAGCCCGGCCTTTATGCTCGGAATGGCAGGATTCGCAGGCCGACGCGTCGACGGCGCCGTGGAACCCTTCTTTGCGCTCGACGTCCTGCTTGACCTTCTCGTGGCAATCGAGGCACTTGCCGTAAAAATGCTTCTGTCCCACCGTGTGGCATTTCAGGCAGTTCGGCTCTTCTTTCTCGTGCGCGCGGGAGACGGCCCCCGGCATCAGGCCCTTCAGGAAATCGATCGCCTCGGCCGCCCCCCAGGCCGTCGAGCCCAGCAGCGCGCCGGCGAGCAGCGCCGCAACCAGGCGGGCGCGGACCGCGCGGGGCCG
>JBFMAJ010000025.1:0-13617 GCA_040755775.1 Nitrospirota bacterium | reverse complement strand
CGGTTCAGCCCGGGAAAAGACCTCAAAAGCGCCATTCAATAGCGCGTTTTTTCGCCCGCCGTTTGCTTGACAAGCGCCGGAACTTTTCGCTAGGATTTCCGCTATTCAGGCGCGTAGCTCAGGGGTAGAGCGCTACCTTGACACGGTAGAGGTCGGCGGTTCGAGACCGCCCGTGCCTACCACATTCATTGGTGAGCAGATCGCAATTCAGTGGAGAAATGGCGAGCGCATGACGCGTCTCTCTGTGGCTGTGCCCGGTTTCCGGCTGTCCCGTCGCAGCCGCCTGCCTCAACCGTACGCCTGATCATCATCCCTGAGGCCACGTAGAACGCCGTCCGCTCCTGTGCCATCATCCACGATGCCATCGACCCGTCAGCCGCGCCCTGCGCCCGACCAAGACCGCATCACCGTGACGCTTCCGGAGGGAGGCGGCCGGCGGCACGTCGAATGTCCACGGGGGACGACCGGCGAGCAGCTCTTGGCGCGCGAATCCCCCGGATCATCGGCGTTTGCCATGAAAGTGAACGGCGAGCTCAAGGATTTGCCAGCGCCGCTCCTGCACGACGCCACCGTGGAGTGGCTGACGTTCGATTCCCCCGACGGCAAGGAGATTTACCGGCACAGCTCGGCCCATCTCCTGGCGCAGGCGGTCAAGCAGCGCTATCCCGGCGCCAAGCTCGCCATCGGCCCGCCGATCGAGGACGGCTTCTACTACGACATTGACTACGACCGCCAGTTGACGCCGGAGGATCTGGCCAAGCTGGAATCGACCATGGCGGAGCTGATCAAGGCGGATCTGCCCGTGCAGCGCCACGAGATCCCCAGCGCGGAGGCGGCCGAGCTGTTCGACCGGCGGCAGGAACCCTACAAGGTGGAGCTGATCCGGGAATTCAATCTGCCCGCCGTCAGCTATTACCGGCAGGGCGATTTTATCGACTTGTGCGAAGGCCCCCACCTGCCCAGCACCGGCCGGATCGGCGCCGTCAAACTGCTCTCCATCGCCGGCGCCTACTGGCGCGGCGACGAACGCAATCGGATGCTGCAGCGGATCTACGGCACCTCGTTCCCCACCGCCGCCGCGCTGACGGCCCATCTGGACCGCCTGGAGCAGCTCAAGCAGCGTGATCACCGCAAGCTGGGGCGGGAGCTGGATCTGTTCAGCATTCAGGAGGTGACCGGGCCCGGCCTCGTGCTCTGGCATCCCAACGGCGCCGTCGTCCGGCAGCAGATCGAAGAGTTCTGGCGGGAGCTGCACCGGGAGCACGGCTATCAATTCGTCTACACGCCCCACGTCGCCCGCCTGGATCTGTGGAAGACCAGCGGCCACGTCGATTTCTACAAAGAGAACATGTTCCCGCCGATGGAGATCGAAGGGGCCGACTACGAGTTGAAGCCGATGAACTGCCCGTTCCACCTGCTGATCTACCGGTCGCACCTGCGCAGCTATCGCGATCTACCGATCCGGCTCGCCGAGCTGGGCACCGTTTACCGCTACGAGCGCTCCGGCGTGCTCCACGGCCTGCTGCGGGTCCGGGGCTTCACGCAGGATGACGCCCATATTTTCTGCCGGCCCGATCAGGTCGAAACCGAGATCACCCGCGTGCTGGAGCTGACCACCACGCTACTGGGCGCCTTCGGCTTCCGCGACTATGAGATTTATCTCTCCACCCGGCCGGCCAAGTACGTGGGCACCCTGGAGCACTGGGAGGCGGCCCAGGCCGCGCTGTCGGCCGCGTTGACCCGGCAAGGCCTCGCCTACGCGGTCGATCCCGGCGAGGGCGTCTTCTACGGACCCAAGATCGACATCAAGGTCAAGGATCACTTCGGCCGGGCCTGGCAGTGCGCCACCGTGCAGGTCGATTTCAATCTGCCCGAGCGCTTCAAGCTGGCTTACCGCGGCGAGGACAGCCGCGATCAGGCGCCGATCATGATTCACCGGGCCTTGATGGGTTCGATGGAGCGTTTTTTCGGCATTCTGATCGAGCATTACGGCGGCGCCTTCCCGGCCTGGCTCGCCCCCGTGCAGGCGGTCGTCATCCCCATCGCCGGCGCGCACCAGGATTACGCCGACTCGGTCGCCGCCGCGCTGCGCGAGCGCCGGATCCGGGTGGAGGTCGACTCGCGCAACGAGAAAATGGGCCTGAAGATCCGCGAGGCGCAATTGCGCAAGATTCCCTACATGCTGATCGTCGGCAACAAGGAACAGGAGCGCCGCACCGTGTCGCTCCGCCTGCGCACCGGCGAGCAACTGGCCGACCTGGCCGTGGACGAGGCGGCCGCCCGGATCGGCGAGGAGATCGGCGGCCGCCGGCCGTCGCCCCCGTAATTCCACTCACGCGAAAGGAGCCTGCGTATCGTCACCAAACCGCGAGTCAATAAGGAAATTCGAACCGATAAAATCCGCGTCATCAGCTCAAAAGGCGAGCAACTCGGCATCCTGCCCGTCCCGGACGCGCTGCGCCAGGCCGAGAGCGAGGGGCTGGATCTGGTGGAAATCGCCCCCACGGCCGCGCCGCCCGTCTGCCGGATCATGGACTACGGCAAGTACAAATATGAGCAGACGAAAAAACAGCATGCGGCCAAGCTGCATCAGCGGGGCACTCAGCTCAAGGAGGTGAAGTTCCGGCCCTTCACCAGCCAGCACGACGTGGACTACAAGCTGCGGCACGCAACCGACTTTCTGGCGGACGGCCACAAGGTGAAGCTGACCGTCATGTTCCGGGGCCGGGAAATGGCCCATCAGGACGCCGGGCATGCCCTGTTGAAACGGCTGCTGGCGGCGCTGGCCGACATCAGCTCGGCCGATCACTCGCCGCGGGTTGAAGGGCGCAACATGATGGTCATCATTTCGCCCAAAGCTCGCGCGGTGACGGGCAAAAAGAAACCGACGACTAAACCAACGGGCAAAACCAATACGGCGGCGAAGCGGCCCGCGGCGGCGCCCTCCGGAGCGTCCGGAGGATCTCCACCCGCGCCGGCGAGCCTGGCGCCCGACACGACAAAGGACGGTTGACCCATGGCAGGCATGAAATTGAAAACACACCGGGGCGCAGCAAAGCGCTTCCGGCGTTCCGCGACGGGCAAATTCATGAGCACGCCCACGGGCCGCCGCCATCTGCTCACCGACAAAAAGCGGGGCCGGAAACGGCAGCTCAAAGGCAACGAGCCGGTCGACCGGGTCGATCAAGCCGCGCTTCGCCGGTTGCTTCCGTACGCCTAAATGCATTAGAATCAGCGCCTTTACGACAAACTCACTGATCACGCTATTCGAGGTACGCTATGCCACGCGCAAAAGGCGGGCCGAAGACCCGCGAACGCAGACGAAAACGGCTGAAACTGGCCAAGGGCTACTACGGGGCGAAAAGCCGGCTCTTCCGCACGGCGACCGAGCAGGTGGACAAGGGCGGCCAGTACGCCTACCGAGACCGGCGCGCGAGGAAGCGGAACTTCCGCAGCCTCTGGATCGCCCGGATCAACGCCGCGCTCGCGCCGGAAGGGCTCTCCTACAGCCGGTTCATCGCCGGGCTCAAGGCCGCCAACATTGCGCTGGACCGCAAAAGCCTCGCCGCTCTGGCGGCCGAAGATCCAACCGCCTTCTCGGCGATCGTCAGCTGGGTGAAGTCGGCCCCCGCCCGTCCCGCAGGCGGGCGCCCGGCGCCGCCGCTTGCGGCCACCGGCTAAGCGCCAGCTCCCAGCCCACGCAGGGCATCGTAATTTTCCAGCGCTCCAGCACGGCGGGGTGCAGCTCGCCGATCCACCCCGCGTCCTGCTGGCCGATGGAAATTTTCCCGGCCCGTCCGTCCAAAAAGGAAGGATGGGAAGCGGGCGTCAGCCGATAGGTCGCACCGGCGCCGAGCATGAACCGCTCCAGGGCGGAATGCAATTCCGAAAACGCGGCGGCCGGCGAGGCGAGCAGCGCGGCCAGATGCAGGTCGGTTCGCGACCGCCGAGTGCCGCTCGCGGTGAACGCTCGCGGTGAACCGCCGGGCACCTCAATCACGGTCGCCACCTCCCCGACCTCAAAGATCCGGTGCGGATAAAACGCCTGCGCGGAGGCGGCCTCCACGCGCAGCAGCGACGGCAGCAGCCATTGCCGCAGCGCGGCAAATTGCAGCGATAACGCATTCTCCAGCTCGACGACCGGCTCCTCCACGCCCATTTTGTCGAGCACGTCGCCGCGGGCGCCGAGGACGTTGGTCAGCACCTCCTCGAAGCCCAGGCCGATCATCCATTGCCGGACGTGATCCTCCACACGCGTACGGTCCGCCACGCCGCCGACGGTGAACGACGTGGGCAATTCCGGCGCCAGGCTGCCGTATCCGCGCATCATGGCGACATCCTCGATCAGATCGACCGGGTGCATCACGTCGCCCCGGTAGGGCGGCGGCGTCACCTTCCAGCCGCCGGCCGCGCCGGCGACGCGGTGGCCGGCCTGCTTCAGCGCGCGGACCGCCTCGCCGTCGCGCAGCCGCTCGCCCAGCACGGCGAACAGCGCGTCGCGCTTCAGCACCGTCGGCGTCGAATGGTCGCGGGGCATCACCACCCGGCGGCCGTAGGGCGTGGCGTTCGGATAGATCACCTCCACCGGCTCGATCATCGCGCCACGGTCGGCCGCATTCTGCGCCAGCAGATTGACCAGCATGATCACCAGCCGCAGATCGGTGCCGGTCACCTCGATCAGCAGATTCCGATCGCCGACCCGGACCTCGCCCACTTCGCGGCTGTTGACGATGGGCGGAAACGAGAGGGGCTGGCCCGCCGCGTCTTTGAAATAGGGCAACCGCGTTGCGCCCTTCAGCAAGTGGCCATACTCGCGCCCCTTGGGATGCTCGTCCAGGATCGCTTCCAGCGTCAACGGCTGCTCCATGCCGAGCGGCACAAAAACGGCACCCGTCGGCTTGACCGCCGTGTAGGTGAGCGGAAATTGCAGCGGATCGAGCCGGTAGTAGCCGATCGAGAGGCTCCGGCGCTTCTGCCCGAAAATCTCGGCCAGCTTTTCCTGCGTCTGGATGATCTGCTCCAGCAGGGCGGCATCGATGGGAAGGTTTCGCGCGATGCAGGCGCCCAGAAAAGGCCGGATCGCCATGACCGGCCGCTCCACCCGGATCTGCGCAAGGCGCCCCCGCCGGCGGAGGCGCAATGGCTGACCGGCGGCCGGCGCGCGGTGCAGGCGGAGCTGGCGGGCGATGCCCTCGGCGCACCACCAATCGGGACGATTGCTGTCGTTCAGCTCGATTTTCAGTTCATCGCCGTCGCCGCCCGCCTCTTTCAATTCGCCTTTGACCAGCGGCAGCAAGCCGTGCAATGTCTCGTCCGTCAATGCGCTTGGCCGTCCGGATGGTTTGAGCAGGCCGGCCAGATCGCTCCGGCGAATGGTGATGGTCGGCATGATCAGGTCCCTGGCTCCGATGACAGGGCCGACGGCGGGCGCAGGGTCCGGAGAAATTCCAAATCGGTCGAGAAGAGATCGCGAATGTCGTGCAGGCCCATCGCCACCATCGCCATCCGGTCGAGCCCCAAGCCCCAGGCGATCACCGGTACCTCCACGCCCATCGGCATCGTCACTTCGGGCCGGAAGAGGCCGGCGCCGCCCAGCTCGATCCACCCCAGGCGCGGATGGCGCGCGTGCAGCTCCACCGACGGCTCCGTGAAGGGAAAATAGGCCGGCAGGAATTTGATCTCGTCCGCTTTGGCCAGCTCGGCGGCGAAGAGCTTCAGCAATCCCAGCAGCGCGCGAAAGGTCGTCGCGCGATCGAGCACGACGCCCTCGATCTGAAAAAAATCCGGGGCGTGGGTGGCGTCCACCTGATCGTACCGGAAACAGCGCGCGATCGAGAAATATTTGCCGGGCACCCGGGGCTTGCCGGCCAGCGTGCGGGCCGAGACCGCCGTCCCCTGGCTGCGCAAAATCGGCTGGCGGGCGCGGGCCCGGTCGAACGTGTAGCGCCAGCCGGCCGAGCCGCTGGCACCGCCCCGCTCATGCGTGACGGCCACCCGCTCCAGCAACGCCGGATCGATATCGTCAGCCGGGGCAAGATCTTTGGGGAAATAGACGTCATGAATGTCACGGGCCGGATGAAACTGCGGCATGTAGAGCGCATCCATGTTCCAGAACTCGCTCTCCACCAGCGGGCCCTGCATCTCTTCGAAGCCCATCGAGATCAATTTGATTTGCACATCGTGCAAAAACTGCCGGTAGGGATGGGCGCTGCCCATCGCAATCCGCGGGGGATTCAATTCGATGTGGTATTTGCGGAAGGCCTTGCCCTTCCACGTGCCGTCCTTGAGCATCTCGGGCGTGAGTTGCCCGATCACATCGCCTGAGGCCTCTTCGGGCAATCGCGCAACCAAATCGACGCCCAGTGCGGTAAGCTTATGCCGCTTCGTAACCTTCTCATAAAACTTGAATATTCCCCTTGTTTTCCAATGTTTATCTATATAATCATAAAGAATATGTCTATCTTCTACATCGATGATTTCGTCGGCTACCGGCGCAGCCGCCTGATTCAGGCGGCTTATTAACTCCGTCAAACCCACGACCTGCGGGGGCAGTTCGCCGCTGACCAGTTCCAGCGCGCCCCCCTGGCCGACCCGGGCAATGCCGTGCTGCTTCAGATTGCCGACGGCGGTGCTCACTTCCAGCTGCTCCAGCCCCAGCCGCTCGCGCAGCTCCTGGATCAGGATCGGCCGGCCCGCCGTCAACTCCTTCATAATCCGCCGTTCTGGAATCTCAACCCGGGCGTAGTTTCGTCCCAGCTCGGTCAGCGAGACGAGCCTGGAACCGCGCTCTTCCTCCACCCCGATGACACCCTTGGACTGCAGCCAGCCCAGCGCCATCGCCAGGCGAGACTCGTCTAATCCGGTCCGCTGCAGCAGCTCGTGATCCCAGGCCGCGGGCTGTTGCGCAAAGACGGCGAGCACCTTGCGCTCCAGGGGATGAAGCCCGGAAATGATTTGCCCAATCGATTCCGACATGGAGGAGGATGCGCTATCGGGATTCGGCAGACTGGCGCATTTGACGAATGGTGTCCTTGTAGTCCTTGCTGCCGAAGATCGCCGAGCCGGCCACGAAGATCGTGGCGCCCGCCTCCGCCAGCAGCTTCATGTTGTCGATCTTCACGCCGCCGTCCACTTCGAGTTCCACCGGCAACCGCCGGGCATCGAGCATGGCCCGGGCCTGGCGCACCTTGTCCAGCGCCTGGGGAATGAACCGCTGGCCGCCGAAGCCGGGATTGACCGACATGATCAGCAACAGGTCGGCGTCGGGCAGGACGGCTTCCACGGTGTTCAGCGGCGTGGAGGGATTGAGCGTCACCCCCGCCTTCACGCCCCGCTCCTTGATCATCTGCAGCGTCCGGTGCAGATGGGGACAGGTCTCCACGTGGACCGTGAGATAGTCGCAGCCCGCCCCGATGAACTCCGGAATGAGCCGCTCCGGCTCGACGATCATCAGGTGCACGTCGAGCGGAAGACGCGTCACCTTGCGGGCCGCCTCGACCACGACCGGTCCGACGGTCAGATTCGGCACGAACCGGCCGTCCATCACGTCGATATGGATGAGATCGGCGCCGGCCGATTCCACCGCTTGAATCTCGTCGGCCAGCCGGGCGAAATCGGCCGACAGAATCGACGGCGCAATGCGCAAGGACTTCGACGCGGTCATTTCACTTTCACCAGCCGGGCCGCAAAAAATCCATCCATGTTTCCCTCCTTGAGCACGGTGGACAAATAGCCCTGCCCGGTAAAGAGCGGGCCGGCCGAGGCCGGCAGCAACGGGCGCGGATCCTCCAACCGGAAATTTCGATGGCGGGAGAGAAACTCCTGCACGACCTCCTGGTTTTCCTCCGGCTCCGTGGAGCAGGTGCTGTAAACCAGCACGCCCTTCGGCTTGAGCAGCAACGCGGCATTCGACAAAATTTTGCGGGCCGTTTGCGCCGATTTCGCAATCGAGTTCTCATCCTTCGCCCATTTGCCTTCGGGATGGCGGCGCAGCACGCCCAGGCCCGAGCAAGGCGCATCGACCAGAACGCGGTCAAGCTGATCGGCGGCCGGAGGGGGCAACGGCTGCGTCGCATCGGCGGCCATTGTGCGAATAGTCGCCAGGCCCAATCGCTTGGCGTTCGCTTCGACGATCGAGAGCCGTTCGGGGCTCCGGTCCAGCGCGAGAATCTCACCCTGATCCCGCATCAACTCGGCGATCTGGGTGGTCTTGCCGCCCGGCGCCGCGCAGGCGTCGAGCACGCGATCGCCCGGCCGGGGCGCCAGCAGCAGCACCACCAGTTGCGAGGCTTCGTCCTGCACATAAAACCAGCCCGCCGCATAACCGGGCAGCGCGGCCACCGGACCGCCATGCTCGATCCGGAGACCCAGGGGCGAGACCGCGCACGGCGACGACACGACGCCTTTCTCGTGCAAAAGACGCTGATACTCGGCCACGCTCAGCTTGAGACGGTTGACCCGGACGGTCAGCGGCGGCGGCTCGTTATTGGCCCGGCAGAGGGTGATGGTGCGCTGGGCCCCGTAGCGTTTGACCCACCGCTTGACCAGCCAGCGCGGATGGGAATAGCGGACGGCGATATGCTCGATGGGCTGATCCAAGAGGTCGGGCACGATCAGCCCCGCGTGCCGCTTGGCCAGCTCGCGCAGTAGTGCATTGGCCAGCGGCGCGCTGGGCGGCCCCAGGCGCAGCTTGACCAGCTCGACCGATTGATCGATCGCCGCGTAATCGGGCACCCGGTCCAGGTACACCACCTGGTAGGCGCCCAGGCGCAAAATGTGCCGCAGCACCGGCTGCGCCGTGTAGGGCGTCTCATGCGCCACCTGCTGCAACGCCCAGTCGAGATGGAGCCGGTGGCGCAGCACGCCGTTGACCAGCTCATTGAGAAACGCGCGGTCTTCGGCCGAGAGCGTCACGCCGCGCGCCGCCGCCTCGATCGCCGTCTGGGCCGGCATCCGCTCGGCGTCGATCTGCAGCAGCGCCGCCAACGCCGCGGCGCGGGCGGGCGTCACGCGTCCGGCCGTGATTGTCGGTTGCTCCACGCCGGCGTTAGACACGGGCAGGCTCCCCAAGGGTCGCGCCCACTTTTAACGGATGGCCGGCCAAAAACTCGGCCACGGTCATCTTGCGGCGATTGGGAATCTGCAATTCCTGGATCATCACAGAGCCGGCGCCGGCGGCCACCTCGAGGCTCTCTTTATGAATCGCCGTAATCGTGCCGGGCGCCCATTGTCCCGGCTGGCGTGGAGCGGACGCCGCCCGCCAGATCCGCCAGGGCTGATCGCCGTGGCTGGTCCAGGCGCCCGGCCACGGGTCGGTGCCGCGGATCAGATTGATAATCTCGCGGGCCGATTGATCCCAGACGATTTCACCGTCGGATTTTTTCAGCGACGGGGCGTAGGTGCCAGCCGCATGATCCTGCGCGGCCGGCGTCAGCGCGCCGTGCATCCAGGGATCAAGCGCGTTCATCAGCAGCGCCGCCCCGACTCTGGAGAGGCGCTCCATGAGCTGGCCGGCTCGCTCCTCCGGCCCGATCTCGACGGCCTCCTGCATCAGGATCGGTCCCGTGTCCATCCCCTCATCCATCAGCATGATCGTCACGCCCGTCCGTGTCTCTCCCCGGATGATCGCCCATTGAATCGGCGCCGCGCCGCGGTAGGCCGGCAGCAGCGAGGCATGAACGTTGATGCAGCCCCTCGGCGGAATCTGCAACAGCGCCTTGGGCAGAATTTGCCCGAAGGCGACGACCACGATCAGCTCGGGCCGCAGCGCCCGGATCTGGTCAATCGCCTCCGGCGCGCGCACGCGCTCGGGCTGCAGCACCGGTAGGCCCAGCCGCTGGGCCGCCGCGTTGACCGGCGACGCCGCAATCGTTTGGCCGCGCCCCTTGGGCCGGTCCGGCGCCGTGATCACATGAAGCTCGGCGCCGTTGCCGGCAAGCGCCTCCAGGCTGGGCACGGCGAAGGCCGGCGTTCCCATGAATACTATTCGCATCATTCTTCCGAATCGTTCGACTCCCCGGCCATGCGCTCGCGCTTGCGATATTTCCGCAGAAAAATATTCCGTTTCAGGCTGCTGATCCGGTCGAGCAGCAGATGGCCGTCCAGATGGTCGGTCTCGTGCTGGAAGAGGCGCGCGAGCAGCCCCTCCCCTTCCAACGTCACGAGCTTGCGATCGCGGTCCAGCCCCTGAATCTTCACCCAGTTCGCCCGCTTCACGACCGTCCGGTAATCCGGCACGCTCAGGCAGCCTTCGTCATCCGACTGCGTGCCGCGCCGCTCCAGGATCGTCGGATTCATCAGCACCTTGGGCTGCCGCTTCCCGTCAGGATGATGGCCGATGTCGTAGACAAAAAGGCGCAGCGATACGCCCACTTGTGGCGCGGCTAAACCGACGCCCGGTGCCTCGTACATCGTCTCGATCATCTCGTCGATCAGTCGCTCCAGCTCGTCGTCGAACCGCTCCACCGGCTTGGCGGTCTGCCGCAGCACCGCTTCGGGAAATTCACAGATTCGCAGCGTCATCCGTCGGATATTCCGTCAAAAGTTCCCCGTTCAGCGTGGCCATTCTGACACGCTTTCCCCTCAAAATCAACCGAGGCGCGATTCACCTTGACACCATTCGAATCGCTCTGTTAGCATGCTGCCGCGGGGTGGAGCAGTCTGGTAGCTCGTCGGGCTCATAACCCGAAGGTCGATGGTTCAAATCCATCCCCCGCAATTGCCTCTTGTTGTAGTTGTAGAATTTCCATGAGCGGCCCGGAGATTAACGATCTTCGGGCCGTTTTTCCACCGGAGGGGTTTATGGAGACACGCAACCTGCTAGACGTAAAGGATTTACTGGCCCTACGGTTAACCTGTGTGAAATGCGGGGCTTCTTTTAGTCTTCCAATTGCAGACAAGTTCCCTCGTGGTATCGAGATGTGTCCCTATTGTGAATATGAATGGCTTCCCAGGGAAGGGCCTGCTAGAGGGCCGGACTTGCAGGCCATCAGCCATCTGCTCCGTGGGCTTCATAATCTCAAGGCGCGCGAAAAAGAGACCCTCTGTCATGTGCAGTTTGAGGTGGCTGTGCCCGAAATCCAGAATCCTGAGCAGGATGAAGAAGATACTTGACAACCCCCACTTCCTGCATACAATGGCATACATTAGATGACGACCACCGAACAAAAAAATGATCGGTTCGCGTTACGGCTAGAACCCGCCCTCAGGCGCAAGCTCGATGAACTCGCGGAGGCGCATTCCACGTCGGCGGCTGCGATCGTGAGGCGGGCCGTTAAGGAATTTTCACGAAGGGAGCAATTCGACAAGTAATGTGATTTGACAGAGTAATCGGGACAGCCCGCGTGCAGTGTCGGCGCGGGCGGAAGGCCTGGGGTAGTCTACCGGGCGCACCGACCGTCAAGGGAGACGGTTATGTGCGCCCTTTTTTATTGCGACGATGCCGACAGATAAACAACCAGAGCTATTCGAGATCGACGACGTGCAGTTATTCGCCCCCGGCGAATGGCATTTGGGCGACGTTTGGACGGCTCAGGATATCGCCAGGATGATCGAGGACACCCACGCTGCCGGCATCGAAAAAATCCCTGTGCGGCTCGGCCACGGCTCGTCAACCTTCAATCCGGTGGTGAACGGCGAACCGGCCGCCGGTTGGGCGTCCAATTTTCGGATGGTGAAGGACAAGTTGGTGGGGAAATTCACCCATCTGGGGCGCGTGGTGCGGGACGCGATCGCTCGGAAAAATTACTCCCGCGTCTCCATCGAGGTTTATCGAGATTACCGCGACGCCGCGACAGGGCGGACGTTCTCGAACATCTTGAAAGGCGTCGCTCTGTTGGGCTACGAATGGCCGGCCGTCTCCACGCTCGAAGAGTTGAACGCTCTCTATAGCGCCGATGGCCGCACCTACCGAATCATCACGATGAACCGCGCCGACCTTGACACCGACCCCGACGACCTGACGCCGCATCAGGTAATCGAGCAGTGGTGCCGAAGCCAACAGCTTGACCCAAACGACGCCCGCGCCTATGCGGAGGGCTACACTCACACAGCAGGAGGAACCCTATGTCTGTAATCACTCCGATCGAACCGACGCCGGCGAAAACCGCCGAAGAGGCCCGCGACGCCTACCTAGCCTTAGCAGCCTCCATCGAGAGGACTGGCCGCGACCGTGCCCGCGTTGAAATCTGGGAACCACTGGAGAGCTACCGTTTCGCCCACCTCACAAAATCGCCTGACGTGGTGCTCCGTGGCGACCATATTGACGTGGCGGGCATTATCGGCAAGGTGCTCGACATCGACGAGGAACTCAGCCGCGATCCGACCAAACCGATGCACCTTACGGTGAAGATTTTTCCGGTCATCGGCGCACTCCAAGCGGCGATGTACCTGGGCCATGCCTGCGTGAGGTCTGGTCGGAAGCACTTTGATGATGTCACGGAGGCGGAGCTGGCGGCGGCCCGCACATCGCCGGAGGCGGCGAAGTTTGAGGCACGGCTCCAAGCGGCGACGATTGATCCGAAAATCATTCGTCGGGTGGAACTGTTGAGCGACTTTTTCTGCGACCCGCGATGATGGTGTAAGGGCCGCGTGGCGGCGGCGCGGCCCGGCCGGTCGCCGCGACCGTCCTGATCGGCTTAAGTCGAGCGCCGGGACAGGGCGGGGGAACGCCGGTCGGGTAATGAGGAGGATAGAGGATGGAAAATCGACGACGTCACAAGACACCCTCGAAAGTCGAAGGCTCCCTACTGCTCGCCAAACGCCGGCGGCTGCTAGGCACCGAAGGCGATCCAGCGACGGAGCGCATCCAATTCATCTTTGAGTGGAGTCCCGATCTGGCCCGCGACCTCGAAGAGCTCCGGGAGGATCGCGCCGTCGTCAACGTTCGAGACTTCGCCCGCGCCTGGCATGAAATCTGCGCCCTGATCTGGGCTGCACGGCGCGAACGAGGCGATCAGACGGGGGCGCGCCGATGAACCTTTTTCAGGCGGGCCGCCGGCAGACAAGGCGTCGCTTTTCGGACTGCCGCGCCTCAAGGGGGGTGCCTCCGGCGGCCTGCCTACCATGAGTAGGAAGAAGCGGCAACAGTTAAATGGCCGCTTCATGACGATTGAGCATGAATTGCTGCGGTCGGACACTTGGCGGGCACTCACCGCGTCGGCGGTACGCGCCTACATCGCGATCCGGGCTAAGTATGCGGGGCCTGGCACCGCAGACAACATCATCCTAACGTATGAGGAAGCGGAAACGACAATGGGCATGAGCAGCGCGACGTTCGGCCGTGCGCTGCGGGAACTAAGGAACGCCGGACTGATCACCATCACGCCGGTCGGTTCGGCGAAGCGGTGGACGAACATCATTTCGATCAGGAGCAGCTTTTTCGACCGGGCACATAGGCTATCCTCCCCATATCGCAGCCAACAATGACGGAGGGCCTCTTTAGAAATTAAAGCGTCACGCTTTAGAAACTAAAGCGTCAGTCAGCTGTTTGACGGCCCTTACTTTAGAAATTAAAGCGTCAGATGCCCATTTTGGCGCACGCGACACTTTAGTTTCTAAAGCCTATATAGAATTTACCCATGCGTAGGGGGATGTAGGGGTTAGAGGGAGGAAACTCCT
>JBFMAJ010000024.1:0-13917 GCA_040755775.1 Nitrospirota bacterium | reverse complement strand
GGCGTTGAGCCGGGGTACAGTGGGATAATGGCACAAGGAGCAGTCGGCGTTGTATTTCCTGGTCCAGGCCGGAATCGCTTCCGCTCGATCTGGGGCACTGACCGCCACAACTGCAAACAATCCAAACAGAGAAACACAACAGAGCACTACCCGCCGAGATGATCGCAATGCCATTGGGCCGCCTCCTTTGTGTTATTTCTTCAACGACAGCAGATAATCGACTAATGCCGCCAATTCCTCATCGGTCGCCTTGACCGGCAGCATCTTCGCGCCAGGCACGGTGCCTTTCGGATCTTTCAGAAATTTAGTCAACCATTCGCCATCACGCTGGTTCCCGACGTCCGTAAGATCCGGCCCGATCTTGCCGCCCCGGCCCCCAATGGCGTGGCACAAGCCGCAGCGCTGCTGCTCATAGATTTTCTTCCCCTGCTCGGGGTCGGCGCCATAAGCGGACTGAACGGCGCCCACCCACAGGCACAGCAGAGCACCCATAAGGAAAACTCGCCGATCCATGTTCATCCTCCTTCGGCTTCCTGTCTGGCAGCCGGCAGCTCCCACCGAAACTTTGCCTCCCCGCCTCCCGGCAGCGCCTTCAGCGTCAGCTCGATGGCGGCCGGCGGGCTCTCGCCCGGCATATGCTCGCCGATCAGATGGCCGATCACGGCCTCCCCAGCCGCCGTCCGCTGCGGAAAGGTCAGAATCCCTTCGAGATGGCGGGACGAGGAACGGCTGCCCAGTTGCCAGCCCGAGGGAACCACTTCGATGCCTTTGTCGTTGCGCAGAAGGCTGCGCTCATGGATCGGATAGTCAAAATCGGTCGACGGCGAATCGAGCATCACCGTAAACACGAGATCCCTGTGAACGCCGAATCGCTCCGCATACCCCTGATAGAGCGTCTTGTGCCGCGCGACGTCCCGCGCCTTGGCGGCTTCGGCCGTGGCCAGCGCGTTAAAGAACGCCGGTGAATTCCAGACCACGGCGATCCTCATCCCGCCCGCTTCGCCCTGACGGGTCAGATTATGGGCCATATGGCGGAACGCGGCCGCCTCTTCGGTGCCGTCCACAACGGCCGCGCCGGGAATCTCCGGGCTCTTGATGACGTATTCACGGACCGATCGATGGGTGACGCTGTCCCAATAGATAAACCCTGCTACCGCAATCAGGCTAATGACCACAAGCGGCCAGATCTTCATTTGTCCGGCAATTCGCTGCTGTTGATTCATGACCCCGGTCCTTTCTTTAATCGGAGCAAAAACCAGACAAGCAGCACAGCGGATAACAGGATGCCGAAGGTGCTGAGCGGCAGCCCCAGGAACGTCGTTTTTCCCTCAAGGTGAAGGAGTCCAAACGTCGCGAGCAGGACCGCGGTCAAGACAATTCCCAGGATTCTCAAATCATTTTGCCGGTCGAACTCGCACTTGATGCCCTGCAGATCCTCGGTATCCAGCTTGATCCCAATCTCGCCCCGTTCCAGCTTGGTGAGCACGTTCTGGAGCCGTTCCGGCAGCGCCTTCAGCGCCCCGACGTAGTCGAGAACGTCGGTTTTCAGACTTTGCAGCGCGTTGGCCGGGCTGAAATAGTCCGCCATCGCTTTGGCGACGAACGGCTTCAGCTCCTGATTGAGATCGAAGTCCGGATAGAGGGTCCGCCCCATCCCTTCCGTCGTGACGATCGCCTTGCCGAAGAGAGCCAAGTCCGCCGGGAATCGGACGCCGTTCTGCGCCCCCCGGTTCATCACCCGAAAGAAAGCCCATGCCACGCTGGGAGGATGGTCCGAGAAGAGAAATTCGCTCAGAATGGCGGCGACATCCTTTTTGAACCCGGTGACGTCGCTCTGCTCATCGGTCACCGCCAAGTGCAGGAGATGCTTCGTGTAGCCGTCGATATCCTTGTTCACGAACGCGGCCACGCAGCCCAGCAGCTCCCGGCGCGCGGCCTGCTCGAGATAGCCCACCATGCCGAAATCGTGCAGGCACAACACCCCGCCGGGCAGGGCGAAAAAATTGCCCGGATGGGGATCGGCGTGAAAGAAGCCGGCGATGAAAAATTGATGAAAGAGCGCCTCCACGCCAACTTCGGCCAGCCGCCGGGTGTCCACACCCATGGCCCGGATCTTCCCTACTTCGTTGACTTTCACCCCATGGGAAAACTCCATCGTCAGCACCCGGGGCGTCGTCAGCTCCCAGACGATCGCCGGAATATGAATCTTGGGGTTGTCTCGGAACATGGCCCGAAACCGCTCGGCATTGTGCCCTTCCGCGGAAAAATCGAGCTCCCGCAGCGTCCAATCGGCAAACTCCTTGATCACCTGCGTCGGGTGATAAAGGGCCAGCTCGGGCATCCGCCGTTCGGCGAGGTCCGCCAGGTAGTACAGAATATGGATGTCCTGCTCGATGAGCCGGCGGATGGCCGGCCGTTGGATTTTGACGGCCACCTCCATGCCGTTCGGTAAAAACGCCCGGTGCACCTGCGCGAGCGAGGCGGCCGCCACTGGTCGCTCGTCGAACGATTTGAACAGCTCTTCGGGAAATTTGCCCAGCTCCGCCTTCACGATCCTTCGCGCGTCCTCATAGGAGAAGGGCGTGGCGTCGCTCTGCAGCTTGGACAACTCTTGAGACAGCGATGCTCCCACCAAGTCGGCCCGCATGCTCAGCACCTGCCCCAGCTTGATGAAGGTCGGTCCCAACCGCTCCAGCAGCTCACGGAGATCGGATGCCGACACCACCGGCCGGCCCGCCTGCATCTGAACCAGGCACGTTTCGGGAGCTCCCCGCTTGAAGGCGCAATGAATCCGGCACCAGAGCGGCACCCAGTAGCGCAACCGAAGCCGGTTGACCAGCAGGCCGCCGCCCGCTTCGCAGACGGCGACCAGAATTTTGCGCAGCCGATTGAGGTCGGCCATGCCGATGTGTCGGCGCCGGACGGTCACAGGGTCTCCTCAGTACAGCGCAACCTTCTCTTCCAAAATGAGCCGGATCGCCTCGCCGATCTTCTCCGGCTGGCCCAGCAGCGGGGTGACGAGAATGTTCCGTTCCATCGCGCCTCTCGATCCCCTATTCCGGCTCCAGCCGGCGGCCTTTGCCAAAACGAGGGAAAAAGGCCGGCGTGTGAGCGGCGTACCGGGCATAGTGCTCGCCAAACTCCGCCAGCACCTCGCGCTCTTCCCGGCGGGCCAGCCGGACGTACATATAGACCAGCACAGGGAACATCAGCAGCGTCAGCAGCGTCGGCCATTGCAGCAGAAAGCCGAACATGATCAGGACAAACGCGGCGTACTGGGGATGGCGGATCCGAGCGTAGGGCCCCGTCGTCGCCAGCGTGCCGGAGTGTTGCGCCGCGTACAATATTTTCCAGGCATTGGAGAGCAAAATGAAGCCGCCGCCGATGAAGGCGACGCTCAGCAGATGGAACGGCCCAACATGGGGGCTGGCGCGCCAGCCAAACAGGATCTCCAGCAAGTGGCCGGAATCGTGCGCGAACCAGTCGACGCCGGGATAGCGGCTCTGCAGCCAGCCGGAGAGCAGATAGATCGTCAAGGGAAAGCCGTACATCTCCGTAAAGAGCGCAACGAGAAAGGCCGAGAAGGCGCCGAGCGACCGCCAGTCGCGCGCGGTGCGCGGTTTCGTGAAGCTGAAGGCAAAGAAGATGAAGACGAGCGAGTTCAGAATGACCAGGGACCAGAGGCCGTACGCAGGCGAATCGCTCATCGGTCATGCTCCCGGTGATTCCGATGCATGAAGAGGTGCAAAAACGGGCAGGCCAGCAATAAGAGATAGGGCAGAATGCCGAAGAAGTGGGCGCGGTGTTCGCTCAGGAGAAAAAAGGCCGCAATGAGCAGAAAGCCCAGCAACGCCAGATTTGCGTGGCGCAATCCGAAGAGCATCATCACCTCATGCCGCCGTCAGCTTGGCCCGCTTCAGCAGCGCGGAGTTCACGATCACCGACAAGGAGCTAAGCGCCATCGCGGCGGCGGCGAGAATCGGATTCAAAAATCCTAGCGCCGCCACGGGAATGCCGATCGCGTTGTAAATGAAGGCCCAGAAGAGATTCTGCTTGATTTTGGTCATGGTGGCGCGGGAGAGCCGAATGCCCAGCACCACGTCGCGCACGTCATTTTTCACCAGGATGATGCCGCCGGTTTCTTTCGCCACGTCGGAGCCGGAGCCGATGGCGACGCCGATATCGGCCGCCGCCAGCGCCGGCGCATCGTTGACGCCGTCGCCGACCATCGCCACCACCTTGCCCTGCCGCTGAAGCTCCTGCACCACTTTGGCTTTGTCGCCCGGCAGCACTTCAGCAATGACCCGTTCGATCCCCACCTCCTTGGCGATCGCCCGGGCGGTGCGCTCGTTATCGCCGGTCAGGAGCACCACCTCCACCCCTTTCATGCCGCGCAACGAGGCGACGGCCTCTTTGGCCTCCGGCTTGAGCGTGTCGGCCACGGCGACGACGCCGGCCAGTTGCCCGTCGAATCCTACGAGCATCGCCGTCTTGCCCTCCGACTCCAGGCGCGCCATCGACGCCTCCGCCGGCGAGGAATCGATCCCCTCACGCTGGAACAGCCGCCGGTTGCCGAGCAAAACCTTCTTGCCTTCCGCCACACCCCGGATGCCATGGCCGGGGATCGCGTCGAAACCGGTGACCTTCGGCAGCGTAATTTCCCGATGCGCGGCCGCGCGAACGATTGCCTCGCCCAGGGGATGCTCGGAGCCGCTCTCGACAGCGGCCGCAAATCTCAGCACCTGGCCGTCTTTCAAGCCTGACATCGGAACCACGTCCGTCACCGTCGGCTCCCCGCGCGTGAGCGTGCCGGTCTTGTCGAAGATGACGGCCGTGAGCTTCTGAGCGCGCTCCAGCACCTCGCCGCCGCGGATCAGAATCCCTCCCTCGGCGCCCTTGCCGACCCCGACCATAAGCGCCGCCGGCGTGGCGATGCCCAGCGCGCAGGGGCAGGCGATAATCAGCACGGCGATAAACGCCAGCAGCCCCTGGGGAAAATTGCCCGCCAGCCACCAGCCAACAAAGGCCAGCACGGCCACGCTCACGACGGCAGGGACAAAATAGCCGGTCACCTGATCGGCGATCCGCTGGATCGGCGCGCTGCTGGCCTGAGCCTCTTCCACCATTTTGATGATCTGGGCGAGTGCCGTTTCGGAGCCGACCTTTGTGGCTTTAAAACGGAATGCGCCGGTGCGGTTCAACGTGCCGCCGATCACCTGCGCCCCCGGTCCCTTCTCCGCCGGCATCGATTCGCCGGTCAACATCGATTCGTCCACCGCGGAGGCGCCCTCGGTCACCACGCCGTCGGTCGGTATCTTCTCTCCCGGCCGGACTACGACGATCTCCTCCACCATGACGCTCTCGGCCGGGATCTCCATTTCGGCTCCTTCACGAATCACCCGGGCCGTGGCCGGCTTCAGGTCCATCAGCTTGCGGACGGCGGCCGAGGAGCGCTTTTTGATGATCTCCTCCATGTATTTGCCGAGGAGCACAAACGCGATAATGACGGCCGACACTTCGAAATAGACGTCGCGCTCCTCCACCTTCACCGGCAGCACCTCGGGGAAGAAGATCACGGCCACGCTGTAGAGATAGGCCACGGTGGTGCCGAGGGCGATCAGGAAATCCATGTTGATCGTGCGCGTTTTGATGGCATTCCACGAGCCGACGTAGAACGACCAGCCGCCGATAAATTGCACCGGCGTCACGAGAATAAAGAGCCACATGCCCCAGGTGAACCAGGGCAGTTGCGGAATCGGCGCCCAGGTAACGATCGTCGCGCCCGCCGCCAGCGCGATGAAGGCCGCCGCCCGGAGGATCGCCAGGAACAGGACCCCGGTTAGGGCGATCATGACGCGGGTCCGCATCGATTTGAGCTCGGCTTCTGGAGATTCAAACGTGCGCTGGCATGCCGGGCTGCAGAAATAGTAGGCGCGCCCGGCCCGCTCCGTTTTGAGCGCCGTCGCCTTATCGATTACCATCCCGCAAATCGGATCCTTCGCCATCCCGGCGGTCATGGGCATGCTATTCTCCACAGCCATCCAAAGTAAAAAATGCAAGTTCCGTGCAAGCGGTTAATTATTGATTTTTAATGAGAAAAATCATATCGACTGTGGCATTTTGCCCCTTCCGCGCCGTTGCTCAGTACCAGAACCGGACGCCGGCGACAAACGCCAGATGATCGACATCCTCCCCCTGGCGCCTCGCAAAGTTGGCCGTGGGGCCGACTTTGCGCTCCCAGGAAACCCCGATATAGGGCGCGACCTCGCGCACGATCTCATAGCGGAGACGCAGCCCCAGCTCGACTTCACTCAAGCCGGAGCCGATGCCCAGCTCTTCCACTTCCTGAAGGGCAAAATTCAGCTCGGCGGAGGGCTTGGCGATCAGCCGTTGCGTGAGCAACAACTCGTACTCCGCTTCCAGCCGCGCCGAGAGATCGCCTTTGTGGCTGACAAAGATCGCCGCATCCACCTCGAAGAAATAGGGCGCCAGCCCCTGAATGCCAAGCACGGCGTAGTTGCGCGAGGGCCTGGGCCTCGGATCCCAGCGGACGCCGGCCTGAAGATCCCAGAAGGCCGTGATCACCTGGCTGTAGAGGAACTGCGCCTCGGCGTCCGCCATCGGCCCGTCGATCACGTCATCGCCCTGCGTCTTGACCCAGAGCTTGTGATAATCGCCGCCGATCCAACCCTGAGCCTCCCAACTGAAGAGATCCTCCCCGTTGCTCACCTGGTATTCGAGCTGATCGGCCTCGAGATACTTCAGCACCTGATGCTCCTCTTCGGCGGCCAACGCGGAAGCCGGCTCGCAGGCGGCGATCGCGGCGAGCATGAGCAGGGCGGTCAGATGCGCCAGTCCGGCGTATTGATCGGCTCGCGTCATGAATGGCCCTCCCCATGCACATCCGTTTCACCTTCCGAGACCTCCACGTGCACCATCATCCCCGCGGCCATGTGATACATCAGGTGGCAGTGCATGGGCCACGCGCCCAACGCATCGGCCGTCGCCAGAAATGAGAGCCGCTCACCGGGTTTCACGTTGATCGTGAACTTTCTGGGGTTGTATTCCCCGTTCCCGTTGTCCAGCTCCATCCACATGCCGTGCAGGTGGATGGGATGCTCCATCATCGTGTCGTTGACGAAGATGACGCGCAGCCGCTCGCCGTACCGGAGCGGAATCGAGTCGGACTCCGAATACTTTTTCCCGTTGAATCCCCAGATAAAGCGCTCCATGTTGCCGGTCAGATGCAGCTCAATCTCCCGTTCCGGCTTCCGGCGATCGTCGCCGGGCTCCAGGGCCTTGAGGTCGGCATAGGTGAGCACCCGCGTGCCCGTCTTCTCGAGGCCGATGCCGGGCTCATCGAGCCGGCTCTTCGGCATCATCGCCACCATCGAGTTGCCCCGCCCGTGGGTGTCGGGACCGTGCATCACCATCGGCTCTTCGCCTGACTCCATTTCCGGCATGGCCTCCATCTCCCCATGACCCATCGCTTCATGATCCATCCCCTCCATCGGAGCTTCTTCCTTCTGCGGCTGATCGGCCGGCGCCATTTGACGGGCCCCGTGATCCATCTCAGCCATGCCCATGTCGTCCATCGTCCGGATCGGCCGCGGCCGCATTTGGGGAATCGGGCCCGCCATCCCGGACCGCGGCGCCAGCGTCCCGCGGGCGTAGCCGCTCCGGTCCATCGCCTCGGCAAAAATCGTATACGCCTGATCCTCCTTCGGTTCGACGATCACGTCATACGTTTCGGAGACGGCGATGCGGAACTCATCAACCGTCACGGGCTTGACGTTGTTCCCGTCGGCTTGCACAACGTCCAGCTTCAGGCCGGGGATGCGGATGTCGAAATAGGTCGCCGCCGCGGCATTGATAAACCGCAGGCGCACCCGCTCGCCGCGCTTGAAGAGCGCCGTCCAGTTCGATGCCGGCGGCTGACCGTTGACGAGGAAGGTATAGGTCGCGCCGGTGACGTCGGCGATGTCGGTCGGATCCATCCGCATCCGGTTCCACATCAGCCGCCCTGAAACGGCCGCGCGCCAGCCCTCTTGACCGACGTCGCGGAAAAAATCAACGACGGTCGACTTATTGAAATTGTAATAACCGCTCTGTTTTTTCAGTTTGGCCAGCACCCGATCGGGCCGCTCATCGGTCCAGTCGGAGAGCATGACCACGTATTCCCGGTCGTATCGGAACGGCTCGGGCTCGGCCGGGTCAATGATCAGCGGGCTGTAGATGCCGGCCTGCTCCTGTAAACCCGAGTGGCTGTGATACCAGTAGGTGCCGCTCTGCTTGACCGTGAAGCGGTAGGTGAACGTTTCCCCCGGATGGATGTGCTCGAAACTGATGCCGGGCACGCCGTCCATGGAATTCGGCACGATCAGGCCGTGCCAGTGAATCGAGGTGGTTTTTTTCAGCCGGTTGGTGACGCGTAGGATCACCTCCTCGCCTTCGCGGAGCCGGAGAGCGGGGCCGGGCACGGCTCCATTGATCGTCATGGCCGTCCGCTCCCGGCCCGTGATGTTTACGGTCGTTTCATCGATGACCAGGCTGTACTCGCCGGCCAACACGGGCGCGGCCGCCATCCAGACGGCCAAGGCGGCAAATAGACGATATGTGGCGTGCATCTGTTTCTCCTGTTTCTGAAAATTTACGAGATGCCGCGCGCTCCGCCAAGAAGGGCGGAGCGGGGCACGACAGACTTACAGACGGGAAAAACTCAGAGGAGAAAGACGGCGTGGAGCCGGTAGAGCTTATTGGACGCCCTGGGTGGGTGATGGGCGTGAATGAGCCATGCGTTCTTTGGATCAACCAGGAGCGGAGTGATGAGCCCGGCCGTCAGCGCCAAGCCAAGCAGCCAGAACAGCGCCGTCTTGCCCGCCCAGGACGTGTCGTTGGATGTGGCCGTGACGCAAAGATCCGGTACGCACTCGGGCGCGGCGCCGTGCGCGTGCCCGGCCATGAGATCGCTCTGGAGGCCGAGATGGTCGATGCCGCAGAGGGTCACGGCGACGGCAAGGACCATCATGCCGAAGAGCAGTCGTGTTGGACGCTTGGCCCAATCCATAATCTATCTATACGCTCAACGAGTAAAGCGTGTCAATATCCGCCATGACGAACCGTTCAATCCAGCAAGAACGAAACGTTCGCGTTGATCCGGTATTTGACGATCTTTTTGTTTTCGACTTTGGCCTCAAAGTGCTTGATATAGATCGAGCTGATCCCGTGCAGCGTCTTCGCCGCGCGAGAGACCGCCTGCTGGGCCGCGTCCTCCCAGCTCTTCTCCGATTCGGCCAAGACTTCGATCACCTTCAGTACGTTGTCCGCCATGACGATTCCCTCCCGTTTACGGTGTGTCCGTTGGTGTGCTCACCGACGCCTGCCGCAGCAGCGCGATGACGTCCTCGTCCGTGACCTGGGAAAATTCCAGAAAAAATTGCCCCACCGCGTAAAATTCCTCCGGCGCTTCAAGACAGACCGTCTCATCCGCTTCCCGCGTGATCCGCTCCAGCGTTTCCCGGGGCGCCACGGCGACGGCGGCGACCAGCCGGGCGGGCCGCTTTGCGCGCACGGCGCGCAGCGCCGCGATCATGGTGGCGCCGGTCGCGATGCCGTTGTCCACCACGATCGCGATGCGACCGCCGGGATCGATCGGCGGCCGGACGGGCGTGTAGAGCGCGCGCCGGCGGCGGAGCGTTTCCATCTGCGCCTCCGCTTCCCGGTGAATGTACTCGTCGCTGATGTTCAGCATGCGGGCGTCCTTGCCGACGTAGACGTCCCCGGACTCGCCGACCGATCCGATGGCGAACTCGGGATTGCCCGGCGCCCCCAGCTTATGCGCGAGCGCCACGTCCAACTCCCCCTCGACCGCCTCGGCGATGATTTTGCCCATCGGCACGGCGCCCCGCGGAATGGCCAGCACCAGGGGATGACGGCCTTTGTATCCGGTCAATTTCTCGGCCAGCAGGCGCGCGGCCTCTTCGCGGTTTTTAAACAGCACCATTGGCCTATCCCTTTACGCAGATCAGCGGCTCCAGCCGGGCCACCGTGCGGGTCAGCCCGGCCCGGTTCGCCGCGTCGACGACCGCGCTGACATCTTTATATGCTCCGGGCGCTTCCTCGGCCACGCCTCGATATGACGCGCTGCGGATGAGAATCCCTCGGCCGGCCAACTCGCTGATCACCTCTTTGCCCCGCCATTGCCTGGTGGCTTGATGGCGGCTCATGCTCCGCCCGGCGCCGTGGCAGGCGGAGCCGAAACTCAGCGCCATCCCTTCCCGCGTGCCGACGAGCACGTAGGAGGCCGTCCCCATGGTGCCGCCGATCAGCACGGGCTGGCCGGCGTCGCGCAAGGCCGCGGGAAGATCCGGATGGCCGGGGCCGAAGGCGCGGGTGGCGCCTTTCCGGTGCACGTAGAGGCGCTTGCGCTCGCCGTCGACCGCGTGCTCCTCCACCTTGCAGGTGTTGTGGGAGACGTCATAGAGCAGCGGCAAACGGACTCGGGGGAACACTGCCGTGAACGCCTGCCGGACCAGATGGGTGATGATCTGCCTGTTGGCCAGGGCGCAATTGATCGCCGCGCGCATGGCGCCCAGGTATTCCGTCCCGACGGCCGATCGAATGGGCGCGCAGGCCAGCTCGCGGTCGGGCAGCTCGATGCCATGACCGGCGGCGGTGATCGCCATCTTTTTGAGAAATTCGGTGCCGATCTGATGGCCGAGGCCCCGCGATCCGCAATGTATGCTGACCAGCATGTCTCCTTCTCCGATGCCGAACGCGCGGGCGGCGGCCGCGTCGAAAAGCCGCACCACCTGTTGGACTTCAAGATAATGGTTGCCGGAGCCGAGCGTTCCCATTTCATCCTGCTGGCGGGTCTTGGCGTGGTCCGAGACGTGCTGCGGTTTGGCGCCCTCCATGCGGCCCCGTTCCTCGATCCGCTCCAGATCTTCGGGGAGGCCGTAGCCTTGGCCGACGGCCCAGGCGGCGCCCCCCTCGAGCATCTCGTCCATCTCCTTGGCGTTGAGGCGCAGCGTCCCCCGGCTGCCCAAGCCGGCGGGCACCGCGCGAAAGAGCGCATCGGCCAGCCGCTCCTTGACCGGCTGAATGTCGGCGAGCCTGAGTCCCGTCGAAAGCGCCCGCACCCCGCAGGAGACGTCGAAGCCCACGCCGCCGGCCGAGATGACGCCGCCCTGATCGGGATCAAAGGCGGCAACTCCGCCGATGGCAAAGCCATAACCCCAATGGGCGTCGGGCATTGCATAGGAGGCCTTCTCAATGCCCGGCAGCGTCGCCACGTTCACCACCTGCTCATAGACTTTGTGGTCCATCCCCCGGATCAATTCTTCGCTGGCGTAGATCACGCCCGGCACGCGCATCTTCCCGGACGGCGCAATCCACCATTCACAATCGCCTTTTCGGATCAAACAGGAAATATCCATGTCATGCCTCACACGTCAACGACGCATTGCGCCGTCCATTCGCCCGTCCCGGCCCGGTTCACCCGGAGCTCGGTATAGGTGGCCCCTTTCACTTCCACCGCCGGCTGATGCCGTGCCGCGTCAACGGCCTCCCCCCAGGCTTTCGCGCGCAGCCGGCCGTCGGCGAGCGTCACCTCGAACCGGCCGAACAGCATGTTCCTCGTCGCCATTTCGTAGACGATCGCATTCAGCCAGTCAACCAGCCCCAGCTCGTCGTCCTGAACGTCGCAGGCGATCTCAACGACCTCTTTGGGCGCGATTCCGCCCGGATCGGCCGCGACGGCCGTCAGCGCCAGCGCCGCCTGCTCGAACGCCTCGGCCTTGGACCGGCCCAAGCCCCGCACGCCGATATCGGCGCCATGGGGGAAATGTTCCCAGCGCGGCTCCATCGCGGCTCATCGAATCGACGAGGGGGGCGGCGAGGGAGCCGGCGCGCCTTTGAACCCGCGCCGGCCGGCCAGCTCGTGCAGTTTTTCGTGGATCGACTCGTTGTTCACTTGTTGAATCTCGGACAGGGCGAACGAGAAATCGGTCAGCGCCTCCAGCCACTCGCGCAGGCTGTCGGCCGATGCCGGTTTTTCCCGCGCCTGATCGATCCGCCAAGCGGCCTCCTTCAGTTGCTCCGCCGCATCCTCCAAATGTTTGGGCAAGGTCATGCCGCCACTCCTTTCTCGCGCCTCCGCGCGGCGCCTTTCAACGAATGCAGAAATCTGCCGACGGGCTGCGTGTTGAGAATATCCGACTTTTTGGCCCATCCCCGGCGGGCCGTCGCCAGCCCCAGCGGGAGCGCGCCGAAATGGTGCACGCTATGCGCGTCGGAGTCGATGACCAGCTTGACTCCGGCCTCAACCGCCCGGCGCACATGCTCATCCTTCAGGTCGAGCCGGTCGGGGTAGGCGTCGATTTCCAGCGCCGTGCCCGTCCGCTTTGCCGCCCGGATGATCTCATCCAGATTGAGCTCGTAGGCCTCGCGCCGGTTCAGAATGCGCCCGGTCGGATGGAAGAGGATATCGACATGGGGATTCTCGATGGCGCGCACGATGCGGCGGGTCATCTCCGCCCGGGACAGGTGAAAATGGGAGTGCACGGCGGCGCCGACCACCTCCAGCTCGGCCAATGCGTCGTCGGCGATATCCAGCGTGCCGTCCTTCTTGATGTTCACCTCCGCGCCCTTCAGCACGCGGAAGTCGCGCAGCGTCGCGTTGAACCGGTCGATGGCCGCCATCTGCCGGCGCAATTTTTCTTCATCCGCCCCTCGCGTCATGGCCAGGCTCTTCGTATGGTCCGTGATCGCAATATACTCCAACCCCGCCCGGCGGGCCGCCTCGGCCATCTCCTCGATGGTGTTGGCGCCGTCGGTCCAGTTGGTTTGCACCTGCAAATCGCCCCGCAGGTCGCCGTACTCCACCAGCTCGGGCAGCGCGCCGGCCAGGGCCGCGTCGATCTCGCCGGCGTCCTCCCGGAGCTCCGGCGGAATATAGGGCAGCCCCAGCGCGGCGTACACTCCTTCTTCGGTGCGGCCGGCGACCGCCCTTTCGCCGCGGAACAGCCCATACTCGCTCAGCTTCAGGTGCTGGCTCTGCGCCAGCTTCCGCAGCACGATGTTGTGGCTCTTGCTCCCCGTGAAATAGAGCAGCGCGGCGCCGAAGCTTTCGGCCGGGATGACCCGCAGGTCGACGTCCATGCCGGTGTCGAGCCGAACGCTCGACTTGGTCGCGCCCTTCGCATGGACATGGACCACTTCGGGCATCGCGATGAAGGCCTCCATCACCTGCTCCGGCTTGGAGGAAACCGCCAGGAGATCGCCGTCGCCGATCGTCTCCTTGCGGCGGCGGATCGAGCCGGCCACCGCCACGCGCTCGACGCCCTTCATCTTCACGAGGCGCTCTTCGATCTGATGGATCACCGGCAGCACCGCGCCCAGCAGAAACCGTCCCCCGCCGGCCTTCAAAAATGAGATTCCCTGGAGAATCTTCTCTTCGCTCCGCTCCCCGAAGTGCGGAAGCTCCCGGATTTTGCCCGCTTTCGCCGCCCGTTCCAACTCCTCGACGTTCCTGACGCCCAAGGCGTCGTAGAGGGCTTTCATCATTTTGGGGCCGAGCCCTTCGATCGCCGACAGGCCCGCCACGTCGATGGGAGACTGTTTGCGCAGCTCGTCATAGTAGGGCAGGCGGCCGGTCTCAATCAGCGTGATCAGCTTCTCCGCCATGCTTTTCCCCACGCCGGGAATGTCGTCGAGCGCTTTGCGGCCTTCCCGGCGATAGGCGACCACCAGCGGCTCCTCGAGCGCTTCGATCGCGTAGGCGGCCTTCTCATACGCGCGCGGCTTGAACGGCACGCTCTGCATGTCGAGGAAGACGCCGATTTCCCGCATCACGCGGGCCAATTCAGTATTCGTCATGGTGTGCGTCCTTTGAACTTGTAGGGGCGGTTCATGAAC
>JBFMAJ010000023.1:0-14091 GCA_040755775.1 Nitrospirota bacterium | reverse complement strand
CCAGCAGCCAGCCGGCGCCGACGAGCAGCAGCCATCGCGCCGGCCGCCACAACCACGGAGGCATCGTTCGCCGCGTCACGGCCGCCGGCGCTCCGCCTCCGTCCCGCCATGACGAGATCGACCGCCCCAGGCGGACCATGGCGCGGCCCGCCCGGCGGAAGAGCCGCCGGGTCCGCCGGGTCACCGGGGAATGGGTCCACCACTGGATCATGAAGGATTCCTGCGGGTGCATCGTGGAGGCCGCCTGCTCGTACCGGAACTTCGCCGCCCAGATCGACAGCGGCCGCCAGAGCGCGAACTCCATCACGATCACAATCGTCAGCAGCACGGCAAGGCCGCCGGCCAGCAGATCGGCCCGGCCGGCCTCGGCCGCGTGCACGAGGAAACTGCCCAGCCCGGGCAGCTCATAGTTGAGCGGGCCGATGGCGATGATCTCGCAGGCGATCAGAAAATACCAGCCGTTCGACCAGGAGGCGATGCTGTTGTAGATCAGCCGGGGCAGGCAGGCCGGCCAGTAGAGCCGGCGAAAGCGGAGCCAGCCCCGCACGCCGTAGGCGTGGGCCGCTTCGGCCGCCTCCCCGGGCAGCGTGCTCCACGCCTCATAGACGCCGAAGACCATGTTCCAGACCTGCGCGGTGAAGATCAAAAAGATGCTGGCCAACTCGATCCCGATCCGGTCGCCGCGCGCCATGTTGATGAAGACGAAGACGGCGGCCGGGAAAAAACCGAGCACCGGCACTGATTGCAGGACGTCGAGCACCGGCATCAGCAGCCGCTCCGCCCACCGGCGCGTCACCGCCAGGTAGGCGACGCTCAGGGAAAAGAGCAGCGCGGCCAGATAGGCCGCGGCCATGCGCAGCAGCGAGGAGAACGCGGCGGCCGGCAGCGCGGCCAGATCGACCGGCACGGCCAGCCGTGGCAGGCGGAGATGGGCCGGGTCCACGCCACCGGCGTAGAAAAAAACGATCAGCAGCAGCACCAGCCCGAATCCCGCGCCGTACAGGATGGGCTGGCGCCGCGGCCATCGCGGCGGTTGTCGAAACCATGGCGCCATCGTGCCCCCGTTCAACAGGCCGCGCCAGTGTAGCACGAATGGCCCGGGCGGCGGCAAGCCTGCCGGCGGCGCCTATTCTTCGTCGGTGATAATCACGCGGGCGTATGATAAGATAAGCCGACTTTTTATTCTATGAAAACAAGAACCTCTATCGATATCGCCGCTCGCCTGCGCGAACTCCTCAACCGGCGCATCCTCGTCATCGACGGCGCCATGGGCACGCAGTTGCAAGCGCGCAATCTGACCGCGGCCGATTTCGGCGGCGCGGCCTACGAAGGCTGCAACGAGTATCTGAATCTGACCCGGCCGGATGTCGTGCGGGAGATCCACGCCGCCTACCTGGCCGCCGGCGCGGACATCGTCGAGACCAACACCTTCGGCGGCACGCCGGTCGTCCTGGCCGAGTACAACCTCCAAGACAAGACGCTGGAGATCAACCGGGCCGGCGCCCGGCTGGCGAGGGAAGCGGCCGACGCCGCCTCCACGCCTGGCCGGCCGCGCTTCGTGGCGGGCGCCATGGGGCCGACCACCAAGACGCTCAGCGTCACGGGCGGCGTGGCCTTCGATCAATTGACCGAGGCCTTTTATCTGCAGGCCAAAGGATTGATCGACGGCGGCGCCGATCTGCTGCTGCTGGAGACCGCCCAGGATACCTTGAACCTGAAAGCGGCCATCATCGGCCTCCGGCGGGCGCAGGAGGAACTGGACACCGCCCTACCCTTGATGGTCTCCGGGACGATCGAGCCGATGGGCACGATGCTGGCCGGCCAGGGCGTCGAAGCGCTCTATACCTCTCTGGAGCACGCCGGTCTCTTTTCCATCGGCCTGAACTGCGCCACGGGCCCCGAGTTCATGACCGACCATCTCCGGTCGCTGGCGGCCCTGGCTTCGTGCTATGTCAGCGTCTATCCCAACGCCGGCCTGCCCGACGAAGAGGGCCATTACGCCGAAACGCCCGAAACGCTCTCGGCCAAACTGCGCCGCTTTGTGGACGAAGGCTGGGTGAACCTGATCGGCGGTTGCTGCGGCACCACACCCGCCCATATCGCTGCCATCGCGGCCATGGTGGAGGGCAAAGCGCCCCGGCGGCCGCAGACGAGCAGGAAACTCGCGCTCTCCGGGATCGACTATCTGGCGATCGAGGAGGATATTCGTCCGGTCATCGTCGGCGAGCGGACCAACGTCATCGGCAGCCGGAGGTTCAAGGAGCTGATCGTGGCCGAGAAGTTTGAAGAAGCGGCCGAGATCGCCCGCCATCAAGTGAAAAACGGCGCGCACGTGATCGACGTCTGCATGGCCAACCCGGACCGGAACGAGCTGGCCGACATGGAGCGGTTCATCGAGATCGTGGTCAAGAAAACCAAGGCGCCGGTCGTCATCGACTCGACTGACGCGGTGGTCATCGACGCGGCGCTCAAGCGCTGCCAGGGCAAGTGCATCATCAACTCGATCAACCTGGAGGACGGCGAGGAGCGGTTCGAGCGCGTCGTGCCGCTGCTGAAGCGCTACGGCGGCGCAGCGGTCGTCGGCTGCATCGATGAGGACCCCCAGCAGGGCATGGGCGTCACCGTGGCGAGGAAGCTGGCCATCGCCAAACGGTCGTACGATTTGCTGACCGGCAAATACGGCTTGCGGGCCGAAGACCTGATTTTCGACCCGCTCGTCTTCCCGGTCGGCACCGGCGACGCCAACTACATCGGCGCCGGCAAGGAGACGGTCGAGGGCGTGCGGGCGATCAAAGAAGCATTGCCCCAATGCCGGACGATCCTGGGCATCAGCAATGTGTCGTTCGGCCTGCCGGCCTCGGGGCGCGAAGTGCTCAATTCGGTCTTCCTCTATCATTGCGTGAAGGCCGGCCTCGATTTCGCCATCGTAAATTCCGAGAAGCTCCAGCGCTACCCGTCCATCCCCGAAGAGGAGCGGAAGCTGGCCGAGGATCTGATTTTCTGGCGCGGGAATGACCCTGTCGGCGCTTTCGCCGCCCACTTCAAAGATAAGGCAGTGATTGCCAAAAAAACGCTCGCCGATCTGCCGCTCGATGAGCGGCTGGCGCGTTACATCGTCGAGGGCACAAAAGATGGCCTCATCGCCGATCTTGACTTAAAGCTGAAGGAGGCCAAACCGCTCGACATCATCAACGGGCCGCTCATGAAGGGCATGGACGAAGTCGGCCGCCTCTTCAACAACAACGAGTTGATCGTGGCCGAAGTGCTGCTGAGCGCCGAGTCGATGAAGACGGCCGTCCGCCACCTCGAACAGTTCATGGAAAAGGCCGAAAGCTCAACGCGGGGCAAGATCATTCTGGCCACCGTGAAGGGCGACGTCCACGACATCGGTAAGAATCTGGTGGAAATTATTTTAAGCAACAATGGTTACCGGATCGTCAACCTCGGCATCAAGGTGCCGCCGGAGGAGTTGATCAACGCCTACCAGCGCGAGCAGCCCGACGCCTTCGGCCTGTCGGGGCTGCTGGTGAAATCGGCCCAGCAGATGGTGCTCACCGCGCAGGATTTGAAAAACGCAGGCATTGAGATTCCGATCCTTGTCGGCGGCGCGGCGCTGACCAAAAAGTTCACCGACACCAAAATCGCGGCTGAATATGACGGGGCCGTACTCTATGCGAAGGACGCGATGCAGGGACTCGATCTGGCCAACCAGCTCACCGACGTCGAGCAGCGGGAGCGGCTGATCGCGCGCATTCGGCAAGAGCAGCAATCGTATGTTCAGGGCGGGCCGGCAGCACCGGCGGTGCGACCGGCCCCTGCGCCACAACGATCGGCTGTCAGCCGGACGGCTCCCCTTCCCAAGCCGCCCGACTACAAACCCCATCAACTGAATAATGTCCCGGTTTCGACGATCTTTCCCTACATCAACCGGGTGATGCTCTACGGCAAGCATCTTGGATTCAAGGGCGGCTTTGACCGGGCTTTAGCGGCCAAGGATGAGAAAGCCGTGAAGCTCTACGAGCAGGTGGAGGCGGTCAAAGAAGAGCTAAAGACCAAGCGGGCGCTTTCGGCCCAGGCGCTCTACCAGTTCTTCCCCTGCCAGTCGCAGGGCGACACGCTGCTGATCCATGACCCCGCCAAACCTAGCACCGTGATCGAACGCTTCACCTTCCCACGCCAGCCGGCCGGCGAGCGATTGTGTCTCGCCGACTATGTCCGCGACGTCGAATCAAAGGAGATCGACTCGATTGCGCTTTTTGTCGTCACCTGCGGCAAGGGGGTGCGGGAGCTGGCGCAGCAATGGAAAGAGGCGGGCGAGTATGTGAAGTCACACACGCTGCAAGCGCTGGCGATCGAGGCGTCCGAGGGGCTGGCCGAGTGGGTTCATCAGCGGATCAGGACCGAGTGGGGCATCCCCGACCCAAGCGAGCTAACGATCCCAGATCTCTTAAAGAAAAAGTACCGCGGCGTGCGCGTCAGCTTTGGCTACCCCGCCTGCCCCGACATGACCGATCAACAGAAACTCTTTCGACTATTGGACGCAACAGCCAAAATCGGCGTGGAGCTGACCGAAGGCGACATGATGGACCCGGAGGCGTCCGTGTCGGCGCTGGTCTTCCACCATCCGGAAGCGAAATACTTCCGGGCCGACGGTGGGAACGACTAAAGAATTTCTTTGAGCCGCTCGGCGGGGCGGGCGAGGATGGCGCGGCGGCCTTTCTCCACGATGGGCCGCTGCATCAGGTCGGGATGGGTCACCATGAGCTCGATGGCCTCTTCATCCGACACTTCACGCTGGGCCAATTTTAGCTTCTTGTAAATCTCTTCCTTGGTGCGGAAGAGTTCCGTCGGCTTGATCCCCATCTTTTCGATCAATTCCTTCAGCTTTTCCTTCGACAGCGGATCGACGTAATAGTTCACCGATTCCATTTCGACGCCGGCTTCCTTGAGCGCCGCATAGACCTGCCGGCAGGTCGTGCAGGTGGGCTTCTGGTAGATCGTGATCTTCATTCTTCGGCGGGTTCGGCCGCTTTCATCGCGGCGAGCTTGGCGGCGACCTGCTTGGCGCCTTTGACGCCCGACAGCAGCATGGCGCCGAAAGCGGGGCCCATGCGCGGCGTGCCGTAGACGGCGGCCACGGCCAGACCGATCACGAAGAGATTGGGAAAGACCTCGCCCGTGCGCGCCATCACCTGCTCTTCCGACTCCTCCACCCACATCGCGCCGTTGCCGGGCACAGGATCGCAGAGCTTGCGCTTGGCCAGATATTGCAGCGCCACGGCGTCGTGGCCCGTGGCATCGATGACGATCTTGGATTCCAAGGCAATCGGATCAACGTGAACGGTATCGTGCCCCATCGCCTCGACCGGCCACCAGTTGACCACCACGCCTTCGACTTTCGGCTCTTTGCCGCGCACAATGAGATCGACCACCTTGGTGAGATTCAGTACATGCGCGCCGGCATCGAAGGCCGCGCCGATCAATTTGGCGCAGGCGTGCGGCGCCTCCACGATAAAGAGATCCTTGGCCTTCTGCTCGCACTCCACGCCCAGCTTGAGCAACAGCTCCTGCGCCGGCGCGGCGATGGCGGCCTTGGTCATCAGATAGCCGCCAGACCAGAAGCCGCCGCCCAGGTGGGCCATCTGCTCGACGATCACCACCTGATGGCCCTGCCGGGCCAACTCGGCCGCGCAGACCAAGCCGGAGGGCCCCGCACCGATGATGATCACATCGCTTTCGATCAGCCGGTCAAATTGCTGATAGAAGCTCCGGGCGATCTGCCGGGTGATCGCCGACTCTCGAAGTCCGGCTATTTCTCTTTTATTTTTAGGCTCTTCCGCCATAACCCTTCCAGTGTTACTGATAAATCTTCAGCCCGGTTTTCTTGAACTCCTCGGCCTTTTCTTTCATTCCGATCGTCAGCGCCTGCTCGGCTTCAACCTCTTTCTCCTTGGCGTAGGCGCGAACGTCCTCCGTAATCTTCATCGAGCAGAAGTGCGGCCCGCACATGGAGCAGAAATGGGCGATCTTGGCCCCTTCGGCGGGCAGCGTGGCGTCGTGATAGGCGCGCGCCGTCTCCGGATCAAGCGACAGATTGAACTGGTCCTCCCAGCGAAACTCAAACCGCGCCTTGGAGAGTGCATTGTCCCAGGCCTGCGCGCCGGGATGGCCCTTGCCCAGGTCGGCGGCGTGCGCGGCGATCTTGTAGGCAATCACGCCGGCCTTGACGTCCTCCCGGTTGGGCAGCCCCAGATGCTCCTTCGGCGTCACATAGCAGAGCATCGCGCAGCCGTACCAGCCGATCATCGCCGCGCCGATGGCCGACGTGATGTGGTCGTAGCCTGGGGCGATGTCGGTTGTCAGCGGACCCAGCGTATAGAAGGGCGCCTCGCCGCAGTCGGCGAGCTGCTTGTCCATATTCTCCTTGATCAGGTGCATCGGCACGTGGCCGGGCCCCTCGATCATCGTCTGCACCTCGTGGTGCCAGGCGATCTTGGTCAGCTCGCCCAGCGTCTCCAGCTCGCCGAACTGGGCGTCATCATTTGCGTCGGCGATCGATCCCGGCCGCAGGCCGTCGCCCAGGCTGAACGAAACGTCGTAGGCTTTCATGATCTCGCAGATCTCTTCGAAGTGGGTGTAGAGGAAATTTTCCTGGTGATGGGCCAAGCACCACTTGGCCATGATCGAGCCGCCCCGTGAGACAATGCCGGTGAGACGCTTGGCCGTCAGCGGCACGTAGCGCAGCCGCACGCCGGCGTGGATCGTGAAGTAGTCGACCCCCTGCTCGGCCTGCTCGATCAGCGTGTCGCGGAAGAGCTCCCAGGTCAGCTCCTCCGCCTTGCCGCCCACCTTTTCGAGCGCCTGATAGATCGGCACCGTGCCGATCGGTACGGGCGCGTTGCGGATGATCCACTCACGCGTCTCGTGAATGTTCTTGCCCGTGGAAAGATCCATCACGGTATCGGAGCCCCACCGGATCGCCCAGATCATCTTTTCCACTTCTTCCTCGATCGACGAAGCGATGGCAGAGTTGCCGATATTGGCGTTGATCTTCACCAGGAAATTCCGGCCGATGATCATCGGCTCCGACTCGGGGTGATTGATATTGGCCGGAATGATCGCCCGGCCGCGGGCCACTTCATCGCGCACGAATTCCGGCGTGATGACGGGCGGAATGCTCGCGCCCCAGGCCTGGCCGGGATGCTGGGCCACGCCCTTGCCATTGGCCCTTTGCAGCAGCTCCCTGGTCTGATTTTCCCGAATCGCAATGTACTCCATCTCCGGCGTGATCATGCCGCGCCGGGCGTAATGCATCTGCGTAACGTTCCGGCCGGGTTTGGCGCGAAGGGGCTTTCGGGTAAGCTGAAAGCGAAGCTGGTCCAGGGCGGGATCGGCGGCCCGCCGGCGGCCATATTCAGAGCTCACATCAGTCAATTGCTCAACGTCACTACGCTCAAGAATCCATTGGAGCCGCACCGGGGGCAGCCCCTTGCGGATGTCGATCGATGCGGCGGGACCGGTGTAAGGGCCCGAGGTGTCATAGACGGTCAGCGGCGGATTCTCTTCCACCACCTCTTTGCCGCCGCCGCTTTTCGGCGCCATGGTCGGCGTCAGGGTGATTTCCCGCATGCCGACGCGCACGCCGGGATGGGCGCCGCTCACGTAGACCTTTTTCGATGCCGGCAGCGGCTGAACCGACAACCCGTTCCGGCCGTTTTGTCCGGCACCGTTTTTCGCCTGCGATTCAGTCACCTTCTGTTCCATGGCCCCGTCCTTTCCCTACTGCAAACAAAAATGCCGCACCAGAGAACAGGTGCGGCATGTGCCACGTGCATTGTCCGCGTCCCTTCGCTGGCATGATCCAGATCAGGTTCCACGGGTTGCTTCAGCCTTTTTATCGCCGAAGCTCTCAGCACCTCGCGGGGCACCCCTGGCGGAAACTAATGGCCAGATTCTAAGGTCATTGAATTTGCTTTGTCAAGGCTTCCATGTCAGCATCTCGTTCACATCGCTGAACGAGCCGCCGGGTTTGGGGCCGCCGCCGATCACGTAGACCCGTTCCCCAACCACGGCCGCGCCTAGGCCGTGGCGGGCCGTGGGCATCGGCGCCAGCGTTAGCCAACGGTCGGCGGTCGGAGCATAGGCTTCGTTCTCATGGAACGTGCCGGAGGACGCCTCGCCGCCGAAGACCAACACATAGCCCCTCACAGGTACGGCGGCGATGCCACTGCGGGGCGTGGGCAGTGGCGCGCCGGCGCGCCACTGCTTCGCCTGCAGATCGAACACCTCGGTCACAGCTAGATTGTCCGCGTAGGAGGATTTCCGCCGTCCGCCGGTCGTCACCAACTGATCGCCGACAATTGCCGCCGCAAGATGATCACGCGGCGTCGGCATGGGCGGCAGAACCTCCCAGCGGTCACTGGTCGGATCATAGACTTCCAGCGCGCCGATATTTGTCTCCTTTTCTCCCAGTCCGCCCACCGCATAGAACAATCCGTCGCGCACGGCGACGGCCAGCCCGCCCCGCGCGGTCGGCATGGGACGTTTTTCCGTCCAGCGATCCGCCGCAGGATCGTACTCATAGACGGTCTTGACCGGCTTCCAGAAAAGGGCCCCGCCGAAGCCGCCGATCACATAGAGCTTGCCGCCGCTGGCGCCGATGCCGACGTGGTGAAGCGAGGCCGGCATGCTCCGCTTGCTCTCCCAGCGATCGGTGACCGTATCATAGACCTCCAGCCGGCCGGTTGCGCCCAGCATGGTAAAGCCGCCGACCACGTAAATTTTGGAGCCAATGGCGGCGGCCGCCACTTCCGTGCGCTTGGAGGGCGCCGGTGCCTTGGTTTCCCACCAGCCGGCGGCTGGGTCCGCCGCCAACGCCGCCGCGCCGAGAAGCAGCAGCGGTGCGATGGCTATTCCCCACGGGGACCGCATTGGAAAACCGGTTATCGAGCGCCGCCGATAAACTGATCGACCGGGATCGCCGGCATGGTGAGAAACTGCACCGTGCCGCGCGCGCCAAGCTCGACCGAAATTTTCGCGATGGCCGCGTTGTCTTTGGCTTCGACTACGTTGACAAAATCATACGGCCCCAGCACGGCGTACTGCGCGAGCACTTTGGCGCCCATCGCCTCGATCTCTTTATTGACTTCCTTGATCCGGTTTGGATTCTGCTTGATGGTTTTCCGCCCGTCATCGGTGAGCGTGCTGAGCATGATATAGGTCGCCATCTCAAGCCTCCTTTCGCATGCGCTCTATGAACAGCCGCACATTCCCCTGAAAAAGGAACAGCGCCGTATCCTTGATCGAATGTCGAACCGCCTCCTCCGCCGCCTGCTCCACGTCCTGAACGGTGATCTTGTGCTTTGTTGCCACAAAAAGCGCGTCTTCGATATCCTCTTCAGTAAATCGGCGCAACTTCGCAATCACAAGATCAGTGGGCGCCAGCGCCTTGATTGTCAAAAGCGCATCCTGGTGAATCGTCACCGCACGATCCCGGTAGCCGGGCGGCATGGCGACGACGGACCAGCCAGAGATGTTTTCCCCCAGATCGGCCGGCACCTGATGCGCCCGCAAAAAATTCAGCAGTCCCTCCAGATCGCCCCGCACTTCCGCGTCCACATCAACCGTTATGCGGTTCTGCATCCCATAATGCTGAAGCGCCAGCCCACCGGCCAGCAGAATCTCCAATGGGCGCTGCCGGTCCCGAACAAAATCCTTCAACAATGCAATCACACGATCAAGAGCGACCGGCGGCGACAAAGAGCAGGGCCTCCTGAAACTTTCGATACTCCCGGGCGTCGATTTCCCCTGGCCTGGCCTCCAAGGGATGGCGTCCTGTATGACCGCTGACCATTGTTTTAAAGTGACCATACCAGATGCAGGCCTTTTCGTATGCGGCCATAACCTGTGGATCATTTAGGTGCTTTTGCCATGGGAAATCACCGTTGAGCAGAACCTCGAGCCAAAGCAGGCCGGAGCTTTTCGGGTTGCGCAAAACCTGCTCCAATGTTCGGTCCCCCGTATAGTGGGGAATAACGATGAGTCCGCTCATGTTACCGCCATCTTACGCTCAACCATAATAAATTGACAAGTCTTTGAATTCCATCCTACAATCGACCACGATGATCGTTTCGACTGCACCGCATAAGGAGAGATGACCTATGCTGAAACCCCGCCTCATGCCAATCATTACCATCTGCACGCTGTCACTCTTTCTGGTCGCCACCACCGGCTGCTACGGCAAATTCCAGTTGACCCGCACGCTGTACAAGCTCAACGGCAGCGTGGAGGACAAGGTGGCCCGGAGCATCGTCACGGCGGTGATGATCGTCTTCCCCGTCTACTGGTTCGGGGCGGCGGTGGATTGGATTCTGTTCAACACGATCGAATTCTGGACCGGCAAGAACCCCATGACCGAGCAGGTCATCACGATTCCCCGCGTTGAAAATGAAGAGATGAACGCGGTGCAGACTTCACGCCGGACATCCGAGGGGCTTGAGACCGTCGTGCAAATCTACCGGCAAGGGCGCCCTGCCGGGACGCTGACACTGCGCCAAAATTATGGCAGTGCCGACCTATTCACACAGATGGCCTGGCCGAACGGCGCGATCGAGCGCCACCGAATCCACACCGATCGGCTCTCATCTCCTACCAGCTAGCCGTTGATCGAGTTTGACCATGACGGCTCGACAAGCGCAAAAATGGCCGCATCGAAACGCTACGGACACATGTCACAGGCATTTGATAACACTGAGAAAGATGGTTTTTTATGGTAAAAACATACAATCCACTCCCAGTGAGCCGATTATCTTGACATGATAACGTAAAAAAGTTACATTCACCCCGATTGCAAGCTGATGGGCGGCAACGCTGCTCGCGGTGCTTTTTGCTTAAACACTTGAAGGAGGCATAACCTCATGAAAGCACAATCCTACCTGCTATGGCCCGCGTTGTTCAGCGCAGTGATGCTGTCGGCCTGCCTGATGAAGCATCCCACGAACGCAGGCCCCGATGGAAATGCGGCCAATTTGACGGTCGGCACCGTTCAGGGAACGATCAAGGTCGGCATGCCCGCGTCCGATGTCGCGGCCATTCTGGGATCCCCGAACATCGTGACCACCGACGAGAACCGCCGCGAGGTTTGGATCTACGATAAAATTTCTTCCAACAAAGTCGACACCGCGAATTCAGCCTTTGGGACCTTGATCATCGTGGGCGGATCAAGCAGCCAGCGCCAAACCACGACCACCCAAAAAACGTTGACCATCATCATCAAGTTCGACGAGCAGAAAAAGGTGAGAGACTTTGCCTACAACTTCACCCAATTCTAGAAGCAACGGCAACGGAGAGGCCCTGGGAGGCTTTCGATGGGGCATTCTTCCGATTTTGGCCGGTTTGCTGTTATTGGGATGTGCTCGAATGGCCAAGCCGGAAAGCTTTTTTGAGCTGAAACCGGAAAGCAACAAGCGCAAAGCCCAGCAAACCCGCATCTTTGACATCTCTGACGAGAAAGCGCTGCTTTCCGCTTCTGCCGCCGTCCTGCAGGACCTGGGTTTTCAGGTGGAAGAAAGCTCGGTGGGCTTGGGTGTGCTTCGGGCCGCCAAGGAGCGGAGCGCCAGGCAGGTGGGCCAGGAAATCCTCCAGGGTTTCGTCTTTGTTCTCGGACTTTTTGGCCAGAAAGCCATCATTTTGCCCGTTGATTTGCATCAACGGATCGGCGCCGTATTGGTCACGCGCCAGGCGGAGAACGATGCCTCCCGCTTTATCGTTCGCATTCTTTTCTATCGAACGGTGTGGAAGGGGGATGGCAATACCGGCGATCAGTATATTACGCCCGGGGAACAGCGCATGGAGGTGATTTACGATGAGCGCATCTATCAGCAGTTTTTCGCCAAGCTTTCCAAGGGATTATTTCTTGAGGCGCATCAGATCTGAGGGAGGGAAACCCGTGAAGACCCGCCACATTGCAGTATTGGTATTCGGCTTGTGTGTGTTCTTGCCGGCGTGTGTCGGACCTCAAAAACCGCCCGACAATCTCCTGTCTCTGACGGATGCCCAAATGAAGATCCGGAGTTTCCAGACCCGAACATTTGATACCATAGATAGCAATAAAGTTTTAAGGGCTGTGTCGGCCGCCCTGCAGGACCTGGGGTTTATTATCGAACGGGCCAATGCTCCCATGGGATTGGTCACCGCCGGCCAGTTCGCCGGACAAGGGTTCGCCGGTTTTGTTGAATTGACGGTCATCGTGCGAAACACGGGAAAACAGCAAACCGAGGTTCGGGTCAACGCATTATTCAATACCAAGCCCATTGAGGACCCTAAAATTTACCAGAACTTTTTTACTTCGGTGGAGCGCTCCTTGTTTATTTCCCAAACCCAAGCCAACTAAGAATCATGACCCGGCCGGTTCTGGCGCTGTTGGGCAGCGTGATGCTCCAGGGGTGCCTTATGCAGTGGGGTGCCGAGCTCCAATGGAACTCGAGAAGCCAGATTTTGATGTCGGAGAAAAGCCAGGTCAAACTGCGGTCCGTGCAAAGCCGGGCCTTTGAAACCACGGACAAAATCAAGATCATGAATGCGGCCATCGCCGCCATGCAGGATCTTTTTTTCGACATCGATGTGGTGGATGAGGATCTCGGCGTCGTGTCCGGAAAGAAACTATTTCATCAGGGCAGCCCGTGGGCGGACAATCCGACGTATTACGCGTATGAGACTGACGAATTAATTATCTTCAATACCAATTTCAGAACATGGGGACCGTTTTACCACCGGAAGGACCTGACCCGCATGACGGTGACCGTGCGCCCCAAGGAAAACACTAGGTCGCTGGTGCGGGTCAGTGTGCAATACAACCTTCGGGCGGTCGAAGATCCGGCGATGTATCAGAAATTTTTCAAATCCCTCGAGCAATCCCTGTTTCTTTCCGCCCAAATGGCCCAGACGGAATGATACGGGCAGACCGGTCTCACTGCCGAACGACCTGAAATACTTTGATTAATTGTTCCTTTCCTTTGACCGACATTGCCGGAAGCTCCACAACTTCGATGGATTCCTTGACTTCCTCATAGGTGCTGCGGGAGATCAGAATCTGTCCCGCACCGGCGTTCTGCTCAATACGGCACGCCAGATTCACGGCATCCCCGATGATCGTGTAATCGAAAAAGAGCTCCGACCCGAGATTGCCGACCGTCGCCTCTCCGGTATTGATGCCCATGCCTACACCAATGGTGCGGCGGCCCTCCGCGCGCCATTTGTCGTTCAAGCGGGCCACGGCCGACTGCATTTCCAGGGCCATTCGCACGGCCCTCAACGCATGATCAGGATAGGGAAGAGGGTTGCCGAAAAAAGCCATGATCGCATCTCCCATATATTTGTCCAGCGTGCCGTTGTATTTGAAGACCAGAGCGGACATTTCCGTGAAATACTCGTTGAGCAGCGCAGTGACATCGATGGGGTCCATCTGTTCCGACATGGACGTAAACCCCCGAATGTCGGAAAAGAAGATGGTCAGCCGCTCCTTCGAGCCCTGCAGGCGGATCAATTCCGGCTTTTCGATCAGGCGCTGAACCACCCCGGGTGAAACATATTTTCCGAAGAGCGCAGTCACCCGGCGGCGGTTTCTGGCTTCGAGAACCTGGTGATAGGCCACGCCGGCCGCGGCCTGAAGCAACACGACGCCCATGAGCGGGGTGGAATCCAGCCAATAGTCTCGCGCGGAAAAGAGCCAGAGCGCCGCGCCGGCCACACCTCCCCCCAGCAACGCCGACGCGATGAGCGTTTTCGCCACCCCGCCCGAACCGAAAATCATCAGCCCGGCGGCCACCGCGCCCACTCCAAGGATCAGAAGGATAACGGCGTTTCTCGGCGAACGGTGCAGATAGGCGCCGTCCAGGATCATTTGGAGGGCATGGGCATGAATCTCCAGCCCATACATCTTGGTCATGCCCACTTCCGTCGCCTCCACCCCCAGGCCCTCCACGGCCCGGCGAATGTGCCTGGAAAATGGCACCGCATAGGCATCGTCTAACCCAGGATGCGCCGGGCCGATGATCACAATTTTTCCCTGGACGGCCTCCGCAGGAAGCTCTC
>JBFMAJ010000022.1:0-14446 GCA_040755775.1 Nitrospirota bacterium | reverse complement strand
TTGCTGATGACGCCGGCGCCGACGGTATGGCCGCCCTCGCGGATGGCGAAGCGCAGCCCCTCCGCCATGGCGATGGGCGTGATCAGGCTCACCTCAAAGCGCACGTTGTCGCCCGGCATCACCATCTCCACGCCCTCCGGCAGCTTGACCACCCCCGTCACGTCCGTGGTCCGGAAATAGAACTGCGGCCGGTAGCCCTGGAAAAACGGCGTGTGCCGGCCCCCCTCTTCCTTCGTCAAAATGTACACTTCCGCCGTAAATTTCGTGTGCGGGGTGATGCTGCCCGGCTTGGCCACCACCTGCCCCCGCTCCACCTCTTCCTTCTTGGTCCCCCGCAGGAGCAAGCCCACGTTGTCCCCCGCCTGCCCCTGGTCCAGCACTTTGCGAAACATCTCCACGCCCGTGATCACCGTGCGCGTCGTGGGCCGAATCCCCACCAGCTCCACTTCCTCGCCCACCTTCACGATCCCCTGCTCCACCCGGCCGGTCACCACCGTGCCCCGCCCGCTGATGGAAAAGACGTCCTCAATCGCCATCATGAACGGCTTCTCCAGGTCCCGCTTCGGCGTCGGAATGTAGCGGTCCACTTCGGCCAGCAACTGCAGGATCGCCTTCTCCCCCAGCTCCCCCTTGTCCCCTTCCAGGGCTTTGAGCGCGCTGCCCTTCACGATCGGAATCTGATCCCCCGGAAACTCATACTTGGCCAAGAGCTCCCGCACTTCCAGCTCCACCAGGTCCAAGAGCTCCTTGTCCTCCACCATGTCCACTTTGTTCAAAAACACCACGATGTAGGGCACCCCCACCTGCCGCGCCAGCAGAATGTGCTCGCGCGTTTGCGGCATCGGCCCGTCCGCGGCGCTGACCACCAGAATCGCCCCGTCCATCTGCGCCGCCCCCGTGATCATGTTCTTCACGTAGTCGGCGTGCCCCGGGCAGTCCACGTGCGCATAATGGCGGTTTTTCGTCTCATACTCCACGTGCGCAATCGCGATCGTGATGCCCCGCTCCCGCTCCTCCGGCGCCTTGTCAATCTGGTCGTACGCCATAAACTGCGCCATCTTCTGCTCGGCCATCACCTTCGTGATCGCCGCCGTCAGCGTCGTCTTCCCATGGTCCACGTGCCCAATCGTGCCCACGTTCACGTGCGGCTTCGTCCGCTCAAATTTCGCTTTCGCCATCGCTCTCCCTCCGCTCTCTCATCCAGACGGGCGGCAATCGCGCGCTCCCGCCCTCGCGGTCACGCCGCAGCGCCCTTGCTCTTTCCGATAATTTCTTCCGCGATATGCTTGGGAACCGGCTCGTACCGAGAAAATTGCATGGTAAAGGTGCCGCGGCCCTGCGTTTTGGACCGCAAATCGGTCGCATACCCGAACATCTCCTTCAGCGGCACATCGGCGGTGATCACCTGCGCCCCCGCCCGGACCCGCATGCCGTGAATCTTGCCCCGGCGGGAATTCAGATCCCCGATGACGTCGCCCATGTACTCCTCGGGGACGATCACTTCGAGCGACATGATCGGCTCCAGCAGCGTCGGGGCCGCCCGCCGGCAGGCTTCCTTGAATCCCATCGATGCCGCGATCTTGAACGCAATCTCGGAAGAGTCCACATCGTGATAGGATCCGTCAGTGAGCGTCGCGGAGAAATCGACCATGGGATAGCCGGCCAGCACGCCCTCTTCCATCGCCTCGCGGATGCCTTTTTCCACCGCGGGGATGTACTCCTTGGGAATGGCGCCGCCGACGATCTTATTGATGAATTCAAAGCCTTTGCCGGCCTCCTGCGGGTTGACTTCCAGATAGACGTGGCCGTACTGCCCGCGGCCGCCGGTCTGCCGGATATATTTGCCTTCCGCTTCCGCCTTGGCTTGGATCGTTTCCCGATAGGCCACCTGCGGCTTGCCGACGTTGGCCTCCACCTTGAACTCGCGGAGCAACCGGTCGACAATAATTTCCAGGTGCAGCTCGCCCATGCCGGAGATGATCGTCTGCGTGGTCTCCTCATCGGTCGAGAGGCGCAGCGACGGATCCTCCTGGCCGAGCTTCTGCAGGGCCAGCCCCATCTTTTCCTGATCCGACTTCGTCTTCGGCTCGATCGCCATCGAGATCACCGGCTCAGGGAACTTCATCACTTCCAGCAGCACCGGCTTGTCCTCGCCACAAAACGTGTCGCCCGTCGTGGTGCCCTTCAACCCGACCGCCGCGCAGATTTCCCCGGCGTAGACCTCCTTGATTTCTTCCCGCTTGTTCGCGTGCATCTTCAGCAGCCGGCCGATGCGCTCCCGGCTTTGCTTGGTCGAGTTGTAAATATACGAGCCCGCCGACAGCGTGCCGGAATAGATGCGGAAAAAGGTCAACTGGCCGACGAACGGATCGGTCATGATCTTGAACGCCAGCCCGGAAAAGGGCTCTCGGTCGTCGGCGCGCAGCATCAGCTCGGCATCCGTCTTGGGATCGACGCCCTTGACCGGGGGAATATCGACCGGCGAGGGCAGATAGTCCACCACTGCGTCGAGCAGTTGCTGCACTCCCTTGTTGCGGAACGCCGCCCCGCAGAGCACCGGAATGACGGTCATGGCGATGGTCGTCCGTCGAATCGCCGCCTTGAGCTCATCGGTCGAAATCGGTTGCTCGGCGACATATTTTTCCATCAATTGGTCGTCGTGCTCGGCGACCGTTTCAATCAGCTTGGCCCGGTAGGCCTGTGCCTGCTCCCGATAGTCCGCGGGGATCTCCTGGATCTCGAATTTCGCGCCCAGCGTTTCGTCGTCAAAAATAATCGCTTTCATCTCAATCAAATCGATCGGCCCGCGAAACTCCGATTCCTTCCCGATGGGAATCTGGATCGGGGCCGGCACCGTGCCCAGCCGGTCCACCATCGATTGGACGCTCTCGTAGAAATTGGCGCCCAGCCGGTCCATTTTGTTCATGAAGGCGATGCGCGGGACGTGGTATTTGTCCGCCTGCCGCCAGACCGTTTCGGATTGTGGCTCGACGCCCTGCACGGAATCGAAGACGGCCACGGCGCCGTCGAGCACGCGCAGAGAACGCTCCACTTCAATGGTGAAGTCGACGTGGCCCGGCGTGTCGATAATATTGATGCGGTGGTCCTTCCAAAAGCAGGTTGTCGCGGCCGCCGTGATCGTGATGCCCCGCTCCCGCTCCTGCTCCATCCAGTCCATGACCGTATTGCCCTCATCGACGTTGCCGATGCGGTGCGTCATGCCGGTGTAGAACAAAATCCGCTCGGTCGTAGTGGTCTTGCCGGCGTCGATATGCGCCATGATGCCGATGTTGCGGGTCTTGTCGATGGGGTATTGCCGCGCCATGATGCTCACCAACGGTAATGCGAAAAGGCCTTGTTCGCTTCGGCCATCCGATGCGTGTCTTCCCGTTTTTTCATCGCCCCGCCGGTCCGGTTGGCGGCGTCCATCAATTCCGCCGCCAGTTTTTCTTCCATCGATTTCCCGGCTCTCACGTAGGCGTACTTGACCAGCCACCGCAGCGCCAGCGACAACCGCCTCACCGGCCGCACTTCGACGGGCACCTGATACGACGCGCCGCCGACCCGCCGGGATTTCGTTTCCACCATCGGCTTGACGTTGTCGACCGCCGTTTTGAAGAGCTTCAACGGCTCGATGCCGCTTTTCGCTCCGGCGATGTCAAGCGCCCGGTAGCAGATCGATTCCGCCACGGTCTTCTTCCCTTTGCGCATCAGGGTATTGATCATCAAGCCGACGAGGGGATCGTGATACCGCGCGTCGTAAAACGTTCGTCGCTTCACAATGATGGGACGGCGTGGCATGACCGGCTCGAACCTTACGTGGCTTTCGGCTGCTTGGCGCCGTACTTCGACCGGCCTTGCCGACGATTCTGCACGCCGACGGCGTCAAGCGTTCCTCGAACAATGTGATACCGAACGCCGGGCAGATCCTTCACCCGGCCCCCGCGGACCAGCACGATGGAATGCTCCTGCAGATTGTGCCCGACGCCGGGAATGTAGGCGGTCACTTCGATGCTGTTGGTCAAGCGCACGCGCGCCACCTTGCGCAGGGCCGAATTGGGCTTCTTCGGCGTCGTCGTGTAGACGCGCACGCAGACCCCGCGCCGCTGCGGAGCGCCCCGTAGGGCCGGGCTCTTCGTTCTGCCGTGAATCTTCTCACGGCCCAGCCGCACTAATTGGCTGATGGTCGGCATGCGCGCAACCCCCAGCCTTCGATGGATGTCACTATGTCGGCGATGTTTTTCATCTCAGAGCAAAACCTATATACTATATGGAGCGTTCGCTCCATTGTCAAGAGTTTTTCTTCTACGGCGACGGCTCGCCGACCGGCGGCTGAATCAGATCGGCCGGCAACGCGCCGCCGTCTTCGGATTCATCGAGCGCGAGCACCGGTTCCTCCTCCACGACCGCGGTCGCAGGCGGCACGACGAACGTGTCGCGGTAATCCGTCAGGCCGGTTCCCGCCGGGATCAGCCGTCCGACGATGACGTTTTCCTTCAGCCCCGACAGCGCGTCGACGCGTCCGGTGATGGCCGCTTCCGTCAGCACGCGGGTCGTCTCCTGAAACGAGGCCGCCGCGATGAAGCTGTCGGTGCTGAGCGCGGCCTTGGTGATGCCCAGCAGCACCGGCGTGCCGATGGCGGGTTTTTTGCCGGCCGCCTGCATCTGCTCGTTCACGTCGGCAAAGACCAGGCGGTCGACCAGCCCCCCGATGAGGAAGTCGGTATCGCCGGGATCCTCGATGCGGATCTTGCGCAACATCTGCCGGACGATCACCTCGATGTGCTTGTCGCTGATCGACACGCCTTGCAACCGGTACACCTCCTGCACCTCGTCGACCAGATATTTTTGCAGCTCCTTCGCGCCCAACACGGCGAGGATGTCATGCGGATTGGCCGAGCCGTCCATCAAGGGCTCGCCCGCGTGCACCCAGTCCCCCTCGTGCACGTTGATATGCTTGCCCTTCGGGATCGAGTACTCCTTGGTGATCGGTTGTCCCGCCTCATCTTTGACTTCACTGCGCACGATGACCTTGCGCATGCCTTTGACGAAACCGCCGAATTCCACGAACCCGTCGATCTCGCTGATGACCGCCTGCTCCTTCGGCTTTCTCGCCTCGAACAATTCCGCCACGCGCGGCAGACCGCCCGTGATGTCCTTGGTCTTGGTCGTTTCGCGGGGGATCTTCGCCAGCACGTCGCCCGGCTGCACCTCCTGGCCCCGTTCCACGAGAATATGGGCGCCGGCGGGCAGCAAATAGCGGGCCGCCGTCGAGGTGCCAGAAATTTTGACGGTCCGATTCGCCTCGTCTTTGATGGACAGACGCGGCCGGAGATTGGAGCCCGGATGATCGATGACCACCGTCCGGGACAATCCGGTCACTTCGTCCACTTCCTCGCGGATCGTCATGCCCTCGATAATGTCGCCGAACGCCACCTTCCCGCCGGCCTCGGTCAAAATCAGCAGCGAGTAGGGGTCCCACTCGACGAGCTTTTGCCCCACCTCCACCCGTTCTCCGTGCTTGACCTTCACGCGGGCGCCGTACACCAGCGAGTATTTTTCCCGCTCGCGGCCGGTCTCGTCGTAGATGGCGATCTTCGCGTTGCGCGACATCACGACCATGTCGCCTTCCTTGTTGCGGACCGCGATCGACGGCGCCGGCACGTCCACGTTTTTCTTGGCGTCATAATTGAAATATTTCACCACGCCGTCGTGCTTCGACTCCAGGACCGTCTGCTCGACGACCTTGCTCGCCGTGCCGCCGATGTGAAACGTCCGCATCGTGAGCTGCGTGCCCGGCTCGCCGATCGATTGGGCCGCGATAATGCCCACCGCTTCGCCGCGCTCCACCAGGCGGCCCCGAGCCAGATCCCGGCCATAGCAGAGCGTGCAGATGCCCCGTCGCGACTGGCACGTCAGCACCGAACGGATCCTGACGCGGTCGATGCCGGCCTCGACGATGGCGCGAGCCCTCGCCTCGGTGATCTCGTCGTTTTTGGCGCAGATGGCGTCCCCGGTCACGGGATCCTTGACGTCTTCAAACGCGACGCGTCCCAGCAGCCGCTCTTCCAGCGGCTCGATGATTTCTCCGCCCTCCACCAGCGCGGTCATGTAGAGGCCGTCCACCGCCTGGCAATCGTGCTCCGTGATGATCACGTCCTGGGCGACATCGACCAGGCGCCGCGTCAGATAGCCGGAGTTGGCCGTCTTCAGCGCCGTGTCCGCCAACCCCTTGCGGGCGCCGTGCGTCGAAATGAAGTATTGCAGCACGGTCAACCCCTCGCGGAAATTGGCGGTAATCGGCGTCTCAATGATCTCCCCGGAGGGCTTGGCCATCAATCCGCGCATGCCGCCCAGCTGTCGGACCTGCTGGCTGCTGCCGCGGGCGCCGGAATCGGCCATCATGTGGATGGAATTGAAATCGTCCCCGCGTGCCCGGCCGGCCTTGATGCCCGCCTCCTCCTCCGACAGCTCGCGCATCATTTCGCTGGCGACCAGCTCGGTGACGTGGGCCCACGTGTCGACCACCTTGTTGTAGCGCTCGCCGTTGGTGATCAATCCGTCCGCGTACTGCCGCTCGATCTCCAGTACGGTCCGCTTGGCCTGCTCGATCAGGTGATTCTTGCGCTCGGGGATTCTCATGTCATTGAGACAGATAGAGATGCCGGCCCGCGACGCGTAGGCGAAGCCGATATCCTTGATGCGGTCGAGCAGAGTGACGGTTTCCCGGTGGCCGGCTTCGCGGTAGCAGGCGTCGATCAGCTTCATCAGCTCTTTTTTGGTCATTTCGCGGTTGACCTGTTGAAACGTCACTTGCGACGGCAAAATTTCGCTCAGCAGGACGCGGCCGACCGTCGTGGCGACCATCGAGCCGTTCATGCGCACCTTGATTCTGGCGTGCTCTTCGACCATGTGCGCGTCATACGCGATGCGCACCTCGTCGGGGCTGGAAAAACTGCCGCCCTCCCCTTTGGCGCCGGCCCGCTCCTTCGTCAGCCAGTAGCAGCCCAGCACCATGTCCTGGGAGGGCACCATGATCGGCCGCCCGTTGGCCGGGGACAAGATATTCTGAACCGAGAGCATCAGCACCCGGGCCTCCACCTGCGCCTCCACCGACAGCGGCACGTGCACCGCCATTTGGTCGCCGTCGAAGTCGGCGTTGAAGGCCGCGCAGACCAGGGGATGTAAACGGATCGCCTTGCCCTCGACCAATACGGGATCGAAGGCTTGAATGCCCAGGCGGTGCAGCGTCGGCGCCCGGTTCAGCAGGGTGGGATGCTCGCGGATGACCTCCTCAAGCACGTCCCACACCTCCGGCCGCTCTTTCTCCACCATCTTCTTGGCGCTCTTGATCGTCGTCACATAGCCGCGCGCCTCGAGCTTGTGGAAAATAAACGGCTTGAACAGCTCCAGGGCCATCTTCTTGGGCAGTCCGCACTGATGCAGCTTCAGCTCCGGACCGATGACGATGACCGACCGCCCCGAATAATCGACCCGCTTGCCCAGCAAGTTCTGGCGGAACCGCCCCTGCTTGCCCCGCAGCATGTCGCTGAGCGATTTGAGCGGGCGGCGATTCGCGCCGCGGATGGCCCGCCCGCGCCGCCCGTTGTCGAAGAGCGCGTCGACCGCTTCCTGCAACATGCGCTTCTCGTTGCGGATGATGACGGCCGGCGCCCGCAGCTCGAGGAGCCGCTTGAGCCGGTTGTTCCGGTTGATCACCCGCCGGTAGAGATCGTTCAGATCGGAGGTGGCGAACCGCCCGCCGTCCAGGGGCACCAAGGGACGGAGTTCCGGCGGCAGCACCGGAATGATGTCCATGACCATCCACTCGGGCCGGTTGCCAGATTTGCGGAACGCTTCCACGACCTTGAGCCGCTTGGTCAGCTTTTTCTTCACCGCCAGCGACGTGGCCTTGCCAATGCGCCGCTGAATGTCCTTGTGCAAGGTTTCGAGCTCCAGTTGTTTGAGCAGCTCCCGGATCGCCTCGGCGCCCATGTCCGCCTTGAACCGGCTGCCGTATTCCTGCGCGGCCTTGCGGTACTGTTCTTCCGAGAGCATATCCCGCGCCTTCAACGACGTGTCGCCGGGATCGGTGACGACGTAGGATTCGAAATAGAGGATGCGCTCCAATTGCTTGAGGGTCATATCCAGCAGCACGCCGATGCGGCTCGGCACCGCCTTCAAAAACCAGATATGGGCGACGGGCGAGGCCAGCTCGATGTGGCCCATCCGCTCCCGCCGGACCTTGGATTGAATGACTTCGACGCCGCATTTGTCGCAGACGATGCCGCGGTGCTTCATCCGCTTGTATTTGCCGCAATTGCACTCCCAGTCCTTGGTCGGACCGAAGATTTTGGCGCAAAACAGGCCGTCCCGTTCGGGCTTGAGCGAACGGTAGTTGATCGTCTCGGGCTTCTTCACCTCTCCATAGGACCACGACCGGATTTTCTCCGGCGACGCGATCTTGATCCGGATCGCATCGAAAGAAATCGTGTCCTTGGACTTTTCAAACAGGCTGTGCAGATTTTCCACGCTCTCCTCCTGAGGGGCGGCTCGCGGCCCGCCTTATTCCTTGGTCCTGATCAACTCAACGTCCAACCCCAGGCTCTGAAGCTCCTTGATCAGCACGTTGAACGACTCCGGCAGCCCCGGCTCCAGGAAATTCTCTCCCTTGACGATCGCCTCGTAAATTCTCGACCGCCCGGGAACATCGTCCGATTTCACCGTCAGAAACTCTTGCAGCGTGTGCGCCGCGCCGTAGGCCTGCAGCGCCCACACTTCCATTTCGCCCAACCGCTGGCCGCCGAATTGCGCCTTCCCGCCCAGCGGCTGCTGGGTGACCAGCGAATAGGGGCCGATCGACCGGGCATGGATTTTATCGTCCACCAGGTGATGCAGCTTCAGCATGTACATGTATCCGACGGTCACCGGGCGCTTGAACGGCTCGCCCGTCTTCCCATCATACAGTGCAATCTGCCCGTTTTCCGGCAGACGGGCCTGGCGGAGCAATCCCTTGATCTCCTCTTCCGCCGCGCCGTCGAAGACCGGACTGGAGACGGTCAATCCCAGCGCCTTGGCGGCCCAGCCCAATTGCGTTTCGAATATCTGCCCGACGTTCATCCGAGAGGGCACGCCGAGCGGATTGAGCACGACTTCCACCGGGGTGCCGTCGGGCAGGTAGGGCATGTCCTCCATCGGCAGCACGCGCGCTACCACGCCCTTGTTGCCGTGCCGGCCCGCCATCTTGTCGCCCACTTGCAGCTTGCGCTTCATGGCGACGTAGACCTTGACCAGCTTCAGGACGCCGGGGGGCAGCTCATCGCCCCGCTTGAGCCGGCCGACCTTCTCGTCGTACATCGTCTGGAGCAGTTCCATTTGCTCCTTGGCGCTCCGGTCGAGCTCCTCCAGGGACTCCTGCTCATCGACGTCGCTCAACACGATATGCTTAAGCTGCTCGTCGGGCAGGCGGTCCAGCACCTCTTTCGTGACGCGGTGCTTGCGCTTGAGGAGCACTTCCCCCGTTTCCGGATCAACGACGTCCTTGGCGACGACCTTCCCCAGGAGCAATTTCCGGGTCTTCTTCCACTTCTCCTCTTCGATGATGCGCAGCTCGTCGCGGTGCGTGTGCGACAATCGCGACATGTCGTCGCTCTCCACCGCGTGGACCGGCTCCTCCTTGTCGGAGCCTTTCCGGGAGAAGATTTTGACGCCCACGACCACGCCGTCGATGCCCGGTGGAACGGTCAGCGACGCATCCTTGACGTCGCCCGCCTTCTCGCCGAAGATCGCACGCAGCAGCTTTTCCTCTGGCGTCAGTTGCGTTTCCCCTTTCGGCGTCACCTTCCCCACGAGAATGTCGCCGGGCTTGACGTCGGCGCCGATCCGGACGATCCCGCTCTCGTCGAGATTCCGCAGCGCTTCTTCGCTCACGTTGGGAATGTCGCGCGTGATCTCCTCCTTGCCCAGCTTGGTGTCCCGGGCCTCCAGCTCGAATTCCTCGATGTGGATGGAGGTGAATTTATCCTCGCGCACCAACGTTTCGCTGATGAGGATCGCGTCCTCGAAGTTGTAGCCTCCCCACGGCATGAACGCGACCAGCACGTTCCGCCCCAGGGCCAGCTCGCCGTGGTCGATCGCCGGCCCATCGGCCAGCACGTCGCCATCGGCCACGCGCGCGCCGATCTTGACCACCGGCTTCTGATTGATCATGGTGTTTTGGTTCGAGCGCTGGAATTTGATCAGCGGATAGATATCCACCAGATTCTCGGCCTCGCGCCGCCGGCCGTGCGACGACGCCGCTTTCTTGCCCGAGTCTTCGTCCGCTCGCACGACGATCCGGTTGGCGTCCACGCTTTCGACCACTCCGGCACGCCGGGCCAGGGTGATGTAGCCGGAATCCCGGGCGATCACGCCCTCCATGCCCGTGCCGACCAAGGGCGCTTCCGTTTGGATCAACGGCACCGCTTGGCGCTGCATGTTGGAGCCCATCAGGGCGCGGTTGGCGTCGTCATGCTCCAGGAAGGGAATCAACGCCGTCGCCACGCTCACGATCTGCTTGGGAGAGACGTCCATATACTCCACCCGCTCCGCCGGCACCATCACGAAATCCCCGCCGAAACGCGCCGACACCGTCTCGGCTTCGATTCGGCCGCGGCCGTCCAGCTTGGTGTTGGCTTGCGCGACGACGTACTTGTCCCCGTCGATCGCGGAAATGTACTCGATCTCATCCAGCACCTTGCCGTTTTTGACCTTCCGGTAGGGCGACTCGATGAAGCCGAACTCATTCACCCGGGCATAGGTCGCCAGCGACGTGATCAAGCCGATGTTGGGCCCTTCGGGCGTCTCGATCGGGCAGATGCGGCCGTAGTGCGATGGATGGACGTCGCGGACTTCGAAGCCCGCCCGCTCCCGGGTCAGGCCGCCCGGCCCCAGCGCCGACAACCGGCGCTTGTGCGTGATCTCCGCGAGCGGATTCGTCTGATCCATGAACTGGGACAATTGGCTGCCGCCGAAAAACTCTTTGATCGACGCCATGACCGGCTTGGCGTTGATCAGATCGTGGGGCAGCACGGTGTCGATGTCGAGCAGATTCATCCGTTCCTTGATGGTCCGCTCCATCCGCACCAGGCCGATCCGGAGCTGATTTTCCAGCAATTCGCCGACGGACCGGACGCGCCGGTTGCCCAGATGATCGATGTCATCCACCTCGCCGCGGCCGCAGCGCAAATCGATCAGGTACTTCACGACCGCCGCGATGTCCTTGCCCGTCAACGTCCGGTGGTCGAGCGGGAGATCAAGCCCCAGCTTCTTGTTCAGCTTCAGGCGCCCGACCGGCGACAGATCATACCGTTTGGGCTGAAGGAACAGTCCTTCGACCAGCAGCCGGGCCGAATCGACCGACGGCGTCTCGCCGGGGCGCAGCTTGCGGTAGATCTCGACCATGGCCTCTTCCGGGCTCGCGACCTTTTCCGTCAGCATCGTGTCGCGGATGACCGGCGGATACTGGGCCGCGTCGGCGTAGAGCAAGGAGAACGCCGTCACGTGGGAGGCGGCGATTTTCGCCACCTGCTCAGCGGTGAGCTCCGCGTTGCACTCGGCCAGCACTTCTCCCGTGCGGGAGTCGACCACGTCATGCAACACAACGCGCCCCGCCAATTCGGCCGCCGCCATCGGCAGCTCTTTGATGCCCGCCGCCCGAAAGCGCTCGAGGATCGCCTTGTTCAACCGTTGCCCGTCCCGCCCCATGATCGCTCGGGCGGACTTGTCCAACAGCTCGGGATTGATCTTCAACCCGGTGTGAATTTCCGGATTCAACCGGCGGTGAAATTGATGCTCCTTGACCCGTATCTCCTCGACGGGATGAAATTCCTTCAGCAATTGCTCGGTGGTATAGCCGAAGGCCTTGAGCAGCACCGTCGTCGGAATTTTCCGGCGGCGGTCGATCCGGACGTAGAGCACGTCCTTCGAATCGAACTCAAAATCAAGCCATGACCCGCGGTAAGGAATGATCCGGGCCGAGTAGAGGACGCGGCCGCTCGCGTGCGTCTTGCCCTTGTCGTGCGTGAAGATCACGCCGGCCGACCGCTGCAGCTGGCTGACGACCACCCGCTCGGTGCCGTTCACGATGAAGGTGCCGTGCCGGGTCATGAGCGGAATCTCGCCGATGTAGACTTCCTGCTCCCGAACGTCCCGGACCCGCTTGGTCCCGCTTTGCTCCTCTTTCTCCCACAGGATCAGCCGCACCCGGATTTTCAGGGGCGCCGCGTAGGTCATCCCCCGCTCCAGGCACTCCTGAATGTCGTATTTGGGCGAGCCGATGGTGTAATCGAGAAACTCGATCACCGACGTGTCGTTGTAGTCCGACAGCGGGAAGACGCTCGTGAACGCCGCCTGCAGACCGATGTCCGCGCGCTGCTCCGGCGGCACGTCCCGCTGCAGAAAGCGCTCGTAGGAATTCCATTGAATCTCAATCAAATTGGGGACGTCGAATTTCGCCGACAGCTTGGAATAGTCCTTTCGGCGCGCCTCCGTATTCCCGTTTCCGTCCGCTCGGGACATGGTGACTCCTCTATGCGGTTACTTGATCTCCACCTTGGCGCCGGCTTCTTCCAGCTTCTTCTTCATCGTTTCGGCGTCTTCCTTGGTCACCCCGCTCTTGAGCGGCTTGGGCGCGCCCTCGACGAGATCCTTCGCCTCTTTCAGCCCCAGGTTGGTCAGCTCGCGAACCACCTTGATGACCTGAATTTTTTTATCGCCGCTGTTGGCCAGCACCACGTCAAAGCTGGTTTTCTCTTCCGCCGCCGCGGCCGCGCCGCCGCCTGCCGCGGGCGCCGCCGCCATCGCCACGGGCGCGGCGGCCGTCACGCCGAAGCGCGTCTCGATCAGCTTCACCAGCTCCGAGAGCTGCAAGACGGGCATTTGCTCAACCGCTTTGACGATCTCATCATTGCTCAATGTCGTTGCCATGTCCGGTGTTCTCCTTCCTTCAGGGTGCGTATGGTGTTACGTTGTCTTCGGTGAATCGGCCGACCGCGCCTGAGCGGTTGCCGAGAGTACTCTGGCCAACGAGGCGACCACCGCCTGCAGCGTGCCGGCCAATTGGGTGATGGGGGCGTTCAGCGTGCCCGCCAGCTTGCCGACGAGCACGGCGCGGGAGGGCATGGACGCGATCGCGGCGATGCGGGCGGCGTCGCAGGCCTGTCCTTCGACGACGCCGAGCCGGATGCGCAACCGTTCATGTTTGGCGACATAGGTTCTCAGCACTTTGGCCGGGGGCACCGGGTCGCCGTAGCCCAACGTCACGGCGATCGGCCCTTCAAAGGCCTCGGTGGCCAGCGCCACGGCGGTGCCTTCGGCGGCCCGCCGCGCGATCGTATTCTTGACGACGCGGAATTCTCCGCCGGCGCTCCGGAGCTCCCTCCGCAGCCCGTTGATTTCCTCCACGGGCATGCCGTCGCAGTGGGTGAGAATGGCCACGGTCGCCTTCCCGAATTTCTCATGCAACTCGGCGCAGATGGTCTCTTTTTGAGCTCGTGTCTTCATCGATCCACCAGTCTCCCGTCGTGGCTCACAGCGCGTTGACGATCGCGGCCGCGTCGATCCGGATGCCCGGCCCCATGGTCGAGGACAGCGTCAGGCTGCGGAAATAGGTGCCTTTCGCCGACGCGGGCTTGGCCCGCCACAACGACGCGACGACCGCATGCGCGTTCTCGGCGAGCTGGGCGGCCGTAAACGACGCCTTGCCGATCGGCACGTGAATGTTGCCCGCCTTATCGACTTTAAACTCCACGCGCCCCCGCTTGACCTCCTGCACGGCGCGCGCGACGTCGAAGGTGACGGTGCCTGTTTTGGGGTTGGGCATCAATCCGCGGGGCCCCAGGATCCGGCCCAATTTGCCGACGAGGCCCATCATGTCCGGCGTCGCGACGACCTGCTCAAACTCCAGCCATCCCCCGTTGATCTTCTCGGCGTACTGCTCGGCGCCGACGTAATCGGCGCCCGCCTGCTTGGCCTCCTTTTCCTTTTCACCCTTGGCGAAGACCAGCACCCGGACGGTCCGGCCGGAGCCGTGCGGCAGCACCACGGCGCCGCGGACCATTTGGTCCGATTGCTTGGGATCCACGCTTAAGTGAGCCGCCAGCTCCACCGTCTCATCGAACTTGGCGAACACCGTCTGCTTGAGCAGATCGGTCGCCGCGCCCAGCGAATAGGGTTTCGGCTCGATTCTCCGCTTGGCGGCCGCATATTTTTTGCTCACGACAGTTCTCCCTTCCCCAGACGGCCTATTTTGAAGCCTCAACGATTTGGATGCCCATGCTCCTGGCCGTGCCGGCAATGATGTTCATCGCCCCGGCCAGATCGACGGCGTTTAAATCCGGCATCTTCAATTTGGCAATCTCTTCCAGCTGCTTTTTCGTCACGACGCCCACCTTGTCCTTGTGGGGGA